>JABUSI010000308.1 GCA_021442745.1 Erysipelotrichaceae bacterium
TCTGACCCGGCCGTCCGTGTAGCCTCAGCCCGTATACCGGGCGGTCATATCTTGTGTACAAGAAGTACGGATAATACTATAAAGGAAATTCCGGACAGACGCAATAGGAAATTCCTTATAAATTTTAAAAATCTGTATCTTTACAACGGAAAACCGGCACCTCCTGTCAATCAAAGGTACCGGTCATTTTATGTATATTATTTTCCGAACTTCATTGCCGCATCTTTCAGCATTTCCCGGATCGGTAACTGATACGGACAACGTGTTTCGCAGATACCGCATTCGACACAATCGCTTGCTGTTTTATCCAGCGTTGCATAACGGCTCTTTGCCCAGTCGCCTAAACCGTAACGATCCAGATAACCCGCAAACAGGAAAATACCGGAAATGTTAATTCCTGCCGTACAAGGCTGACAATAATTACATCTGCGACAGAAATGATTTCCTAACAGATTCTTGATTTCCGTAATTTTATTCCACTCATCTTCAGACAGCGGTAAACCGTTCTCACAAGCAGCCGTATTTTCTTCAACTTCCTGCAATTCTGCCATACCCGGAATCACTACTGTCACGTTATCGTTGGAACAGATATACCGTAAAGCCAGTGTCGCATCTTCAATGGCTCCGCCGGCCAACGGTTTCATCGCAATAAATCCGATGTTCTTTTCCTTACATCTGGCAATCAGTTCCTGTGCCTGAGTTTCGATAAAGTTATACGGAAACATAATGGTTTCCACCCAATCGCATTCCAGCGCCTTTTCAAAGACGTCAACGGTGTGTAACGTAATACCGATGTGTCCGATTCTTCCCTGTGCTTTCGCTTCCTGCAATGCCTCCAACGCACCTCCAGGCTGCTGAACCAGTTCGAAATCCTTCCCGTTCGGATTGTGTACCTGGTATAAGTCAATATAATCCGTACGCAGTTTTTTCAGGCTGTCCTCGATATCCGCAGCCATTTTTTCCTTCGTACGGGACATACTTTTGGTTGCCAGTACAAACCGGTCACGAATACCTTCCAGGCCATAACCGATATATTCCTCGCTGACCGTATACCCTTTCGCCGTATCAATATAAGTGACACCTTTTTCCGCTAACCGGTGCAACAATTCTTTTGTCTGTCCGGCAGTCGTTTTCTGAATCGGAATTCCGCCGAATCCCATTCTGGAAACTTCCAGACCGGTTTTACCCAAGATTCTCTTTTCCATAGTTGATCTCCTTTTTTATAATAAATCTTCCCGGTGAATAAACTGCAGGAAGGCTTCCACACTGCGATTCAATACCAGTTCCTGATCAAACCCGACTTCATCCAGCAAATTTGCGGCAAGTTCAAAATCTCCTACCGCACTCGGATCGTGAGCATCGGAATTCACAATAACAGGCACGCGGTGTTCCATACACAATTTCAGCATCGTATGATAATTCTCAACACAGTTCCATCTTGATTCCGGTTTGTGCAAGGAACTGTTGTTCACTTCCAGAGCAACGTGATATTCTTTTGCAGCCAATACCAGTTTTTCATAATCCAACGGTGTATGATCATCATCCGGATGAGATACAAAAAACACATTCGGATGCTTCATACAGGAAATCAGATTCTCCGTATTCTTCTCTTTTCCCGCATCCTTGTAGCAGAACGAATGGATTCCGACAATTCCATAATCCAGTCTTTGTATCACGACTTCCGGCATCATAATGGTACCGTCATTCGCTACATTCATTTCGCATCCGTGTACGATTTTTACGCCGTATAACGTACGCGGAATCACTTTCTGATTACCGAAATACATAAAATCGGCAGTCCCCGGAATCCCCGGACCGTGATCGCTGAACCCGTACATCTGCAAATGCTGTTCAGCAGCAGCCTGTGCCATTTCCCGTATGGTTCCGTAAGCGTGGCCGCTGGCAATCGTATGTGTGTGAATATCAAGAACGAATTCTCTTTCCATCCTAATCTCCCCTTTGTCAAAACACATACTCTATTATAAGACAATTTTTCGAAATGGTATAAAAAAAACCGGCGTAACCGGTTTTCAGTTGAGTTTGAATTCTTCTTTCTTCGCGTTGACCATACGTGCATTCGTTTTCTTTTCGGTCTGGATTTCTCCGGCAGCCAGCAAAGACTTCTTTGTCAGTGTCGGGCCTACCAGTTCGTACACCAATACAGAGAACAAGACAACACTTCTGACAATGGCACCGTCTCTTAACGCCGTAGCCGTCAGAGCCATACCCAGCGCTACTCCTGCCTGCGGCAGCAACGTAATTCCCAGATGTTTCTGGATACTTTCGGAACAATGCGTCTGCTTACTGGACAGATACGAACCGAAAATTTTTCCGCACGAACGGGAAATAATGTATACAATACCAATCAGCAAGACTGCCGGGTTTGTCAGAATCGAAAGATTCAGCTCCGCACCCGATAACACAAAGAACAGAATATTAATCGGAGATGTCCACCGTTCCAGACGATCCATCAGTTCTTCACTCGCTTCACAGATATTACAGAACACCGTACCTGCCATCATATTTACCAGTAATAAACTGAATCCGCAATGAACCGGACCGATATGAAATGACGTCATGGACAATCCGCATGCCAATACAACCGCCGATACCGCTAAAGACATACGTTTACTGCGGGAATGGAACATGATTTCCGCTATGTTCAGCAAATAACCGATGACAGCTCCCAAAACCAGCGAGAATACAATTTCCACAAGCGGTTCCACCAAAACACCGATAATGCTGACAGAACCGGTTTCAATCGCCGTTGCCACTCCAAAACTTGCCGCAAACAATACCAGACCGACTGCATCATCAATTGCTACCACCATCAGTAACAATCTTGTCAAAGGACCATCCGCCTTATACTGCCGGACAACCATCAGGGTAGCCGCCGGAGCGGTAGCTGCCGCAATGGCACCTAACGTAACCGCACTGGACAATGAAATCACTTCCGGCAAAACGATATGTAAGGCAATCAATACCACGTCAACCAGCATTGTCGTAATAACAGCCTGTAAGATACCAATCGTAATCGCCTGTTTCCCCATTGTTTTTAAGGAAGACAGACGGAATTCATTCCCAATCGCAAACGCAATGAACCCCAAAGCCGTCTGCGTGAGAATACTGAACATTTCAACCCGTTCCAGAGACGTAAACCCGAATCCCTCAATCTGTAAACGTCCTAAGAAATACGGACCGATTAATAATCCGGCAAGCAAATACGCCGTAACTGCCGGTAATCCGATTTTCTGTGTGACACGACTCATCATCAATCCGCAGATTAACGCAAAGGACAAGCCGATTAAAACCGTTTCCATTTATAACACCTCGATTTTTTCGTACCCATCTATTGTAGTCTCATTTGAAAGAATGTCAAACACAGTAATCGCTTACAATTCTCTTTTTTCATTTTTCGCAGAAATTGAAAAATCCCCCTGTCTTTACTATAATGGATGTAGAAAAAACAGAGGTATTTTATGGCAAAATTATATTTCAAGTTCGGGGCAATGAATTCATCCAAAACGGCCAACGCCCTGATGACACAGTTTAATTACGAAGAAAAAGGAAAAACCGTGTGGTTGATCAAACCGGCTACCGATACCCGTGACGGTATCGCAACCATCCGTTCCCGGATTGGTTTATCCAAAGAAGCCGTTGTCGTTCTTCCGACCGATAATCTGGTGGAACGCTGTCCGGAAGGTATTGACGTTGTTATCTGTGACGAGTGCCAGTTTTTAACGGAGCAGCAGGTTGACGAATTGCGTCAGTTGGCTTCCTTACATGATATTCCGGTATTATGTTTCGGATTACGTGCCGATTTTTTATCTCACTTATTCCCGGGTTCCAAACGGTTGTTTGAGTTAGCCGACTCCATTACCGAAATCAAATCCATTTGTCGCTGCGGTTCCAAGGCCATCATCAATGCCAGGTTTGATGAAAACGGAAAAGTATGTACCGAAGGCGATCAGGTTGTCTTAGGCGGTAACGACGTCTATGAAGGATTATGCTGGAACTGCTGGCATAAACTGATTACCGAAGGAAAATCAAGATACGATAAGTAAAAAGAAGCTTTTATGCTTCTTTTTCTTTGTTTTCTTTGTTTGTTTTCTGAATATATTTCTCAAAGGTCCTGAATCTCTTCTTTATGTCTCTCTCAAACATCTTCCCGGCCAGAAATCCTTCCGATTGTCCCTCTTCTTTCTGATAAAAGGTGACCTCCGTCAACTCATCTTCCAGAGCTTTGATATCGTATCCCATTTCGTACGACTTGTTGTTTTCAAAGTATCCGATGATAACTTTGGAATTTTTATTCGCCACACGGATATGTGTCATAACTTCACTGGTTTTCTTTTTCTCGGTATGTTTGTAACGGTACTTGATACCGTTTTTTTCTTCCAGATCCGCTACGGTGTAATTTTTATCCGTCTTGCGGTTGATATCATCCACAACGGACTTCACTAACGTATTGTAGAAATCAGCAGCACTGACTTTCAGTTTCCCGGTATAACTTAACATACTTGTCTCCTTTAGTTTTCTTTTTCCTGTCGGATATTACGCAAATGCAGATAAACGGTATTCTTGGAAATCTCCAGTCGCTGGGCAACCTCATCTGCAGAACCTTTCATATTGAAGATTCCCTGATCATACAGCATTTCTATAATCTTCCGGTTTTTCAAAGACGGTAAAATCCGGTTGTCTTCAAACACTTTTTTTCGTGCTTCATCCAGCGAATCACTGATCATATCATTGGTATTATCCAAAAATACTTCCTTCGGACTCTCTCCGGATATATGAAGGTTATAGGTAAACGTATCAAGGAATTGATTCAACGGTGTATTCAGATAATAGTTGATACACAACAAGCCGATAACCCGGTCTTTTTCCCCGCGAATGGCAATTGTCGTTGACTTCAGCGGTTCTCCCTTTTTGTTGGTGGTGAAATATGAAATACTCATCTGATCATCATTCCGCTGTTCGATTTTATTTAGCATTTCCAGTGCCAGATTGGTAATCGGAGCACCGATTTGTCTTCCGGTATGTTCTCCGTTCACAATTTTGATTACGGAGTTCTCATAATCCTCCAGACTGTGAAGAACCACCTCACAACCGCTTCCCAGATACAATGCCAGTCCATCTACCACCGTTTCATAAGAATGGAGAATATCCCTGTCTACTTGTGAAAACCTCATATGCCGTAACCCTTCCCCTAAATAATGACTGAAAAATTATAGCATATAAATAGTATACAATTTCAGTATTTTTATTATTTAAGTGGTAAAAGTGAACTTTTTTGCAGTAAATAGAAGTCTGTTACCTGCTTTTGGTTCGGAAGATCCCATACCAGACCATCCTCCAGGGTAATCTGTTGCTTTTCCGGTAAGGATATCCTGTCACGGATGTTCGTCGCAAACGCATTTTCCATTTCTTTCTCTGCTGCAAGAACATCCGAAGCACGAATGCCAACGTGCGTCATCCCTTCCGACACATCCATCGTCAATACGTGGTTGTTCCAGTCCAGCGCTACAACGTGGGTTTTATCCAGAACCTGAACACGTGAAATATTCTTGCATCCTACCAGTCTTGCTGCCTGCACCGTCTGAGGATGAGCAAACACTTCAGCAACCGGACCGCTCTGAATAATGGTTCCGTTCTCCATCAGCAGCAGCCAGTCGCATAACTGATACGCTTCTTCCACGTCATGTGTAACCAGCACAAACGTACCGTCATATTCCTGCATCAGATGATGCAGTTGCATCTTCATCTGATCCTTCAGATGGGAATCCAGGGCAGAAAACGGTTCATCCAGCAATACCAGTTTCGGTTTACCGGCCAATGCTCTTGCCAGAGCCGTTCTTTGCTGTTGTCCGCCCGATAACTGTTTCGGATACAGATGTCGGACCTCTTCCAGCTGAAACCGTTTTAATAGTTCCTCAGCTGTTTGTTCTTTTTCCTGTTTTCCTAATCCGCACTTTACGTTGGTTATTACATCCATATTAGGAAACAGTGCATAATTCTGAAATACATATCCGATCTGACGGTTCTGCGGTTTTACACAGATTTTTTTCTGACTGTCCAGTAAAACCATATCGTCATACTGAATGGTTCCTTCGCAGGGAACAATTCCGGCCAGCGCCCTTAACGTCATGCTTTTCCCGCATCCGGATGCCCCGACAATACCGATTCTTTTTTTGTCACACGTAAATGATACCTGTAAGGAAAAATCTCCCGCTTTTCGCCTCATATCTGCTTTCAGCATACGTTACCTCCACCGTCTTTCCTTTCGGATTGACATGTAATCCAGAATTGCAACAGCCACAAAAGCAGCAAAAACGATACATGCAACGTATACCATTGCTTTATCCATATTTCCGGCTGCAACTTCCGTATATACGGCAACCGGTAACGTTCTTGTTTTTCCGGCTATGTTACCGGCAATCATACTCGTGGCACCGAATTCTCCCAATCCTCTCGCAAAAGACAATATCGAACCGCTGACCAGTCCCGGTATCGCATTGGCAATCAGTACTTTCCATAAAATGGTTGTTTCACTCATACCGAGTGTTCTGGCACAATCCAGCAAATTCCGGTCTACCTGATCGAATGCCCCCTTGGCGTTACGATACATCAGGGGAAATGAAATTACAGTTGCCGCCAACACCGTCGCCGGCCATTGAAACGCAATCTTATACCCGAAAAAATCCAGCAGAAACTTTCCGACCGGGCCTTTTACTCCGAATACCAGCAACAGGAAAAAGCCGACAACCGTCGGCGGTAAGATCATCGGAAGCGTAAACAGACTGTCCAGTACAATCTGTACTTTTTCATTCTGTGCCCGGTAAACCATCCATGCTGCCATAATCCCCAGCACTACCGTAATCAGAATGGAAACGCAGGCGGTTTTTAAGGATATAAGAATCGGTGAATAGTCCATACTGCTTCCTTTCCGGAATTACTTTACCGTAAATCCGTATTTTTCAAAAATAACTCTTGCTTCATCACTCTGAAGGAATTTCATAAAAGCTTCTGCCTGCTGCGGATATTTTGTATTCTTCAAAACACCTGCCGGATAAATCACTTCTTTTTCCAGACATCCTTCCGGTGCTTCACTGATGACGACAACGTCATCTTTCATCGACGCTGCATCCGTTGCATAAACAATACCGGCATCGGCAGACCCTTGTGCAACCTGATTCAACACTTCGGTTACATTTGTCGCAAAACTGGTTTGAGGCAAACTCTCCCACAGTCCTAAATTTGTTAAAGACTCTTTGGCGTACTGACCGGCAGGAACACTTTCCGGATCCCCCAGTACCACCGTACTGACCTTAACGATATCTTCATATGTCTGCAATCCGTAAGCGGAATCCTTCGGTACAATCAACACAATCTTATTGACCAGCAATTCCGTAACATCCTGCTGAGTAATATAGTCTTCCTCAACCAATGCATTCATTTGTTTTGTCGCAGCCGACATAAACAAATCCGCTTCCAGACCACCTTCAATCTGTGCCTGCAGTTTTCCCGAACTGTCATACGTACCGGCAATTGTTATTGTCGGGTTTTCGGAAACAAACAACGGGATCAGTTCCTCTTCCATGACGTTTTTCAGGCTGGCTGCCGCCGCTACGGTAAGTGTAACGGTTTCTTCCTGTTCTTTTTGAACACATCCTCCCAGCAATGCACATACACACAACAACACAATCAAAATCTTTTTCATATTAATCCTTCCTTGCGCATTCTATAGCACTTCCCTGTAATATTTCCAATCCGTGTTGCAAAGTCGGCAACACAAATCCCAGGTTTTCTCTCACACCTTTCGGACTGCCCGGCAGATTGATAATCAGAGTCTGTTTGCGAAGAACGGAAACTCCTCTGCCTAACATCGCCCTTGGGGTTATTTCCGCCGATTTCATCCGCATATATTCGGCAATACCGGGTGCATTCCGGTCTGCTACCGCCATGGTTGCCTCCGGCGTCTGATCCCTTAAGGAAAACCCCGTTCCGCCGCTGGTAATCACCAGATCGACCTTATTTTCATCCGCCATACGAATCAGTTCCTTCTGCAAGCGTTGCGGTTCATCCGGTAAGATTATCTGTTCTTCCACCAGATACCCTGCATCTTCCAGCATTTTTGCGGCTAACGGACCGCTTTCATCCGTCCGCTGACCCGCATATCCCTTGTCACTTAATGTAATCACACAAGCCCGTAACATCCTTTTACCCTCCGATGGAAATCATATTTCCGTTTTCACTGATCTGTTCTTCTTTCTCAAAACAATGTTCCTTTGGTTTTTCATATATTGCCTTTTGCAGCACGGTTTGGATTTGCGAAGGATGATTGCGTACAACATCTTTCAGATCGTACCCTTCACCATAACACAGACACGGCTTCACAAATCCAACCGCCGAAAGACGGATCCGGTTACAACTGTCACAGAATTTCCCGTGAATCGCACTGATAAATCCGATGCTTCCCCGAAAACCGTCAATCGTATAATATTTTGCCGGCCCGTATCCGTGAAGCCGCGTGTCTTGGGAAACGGAAGGATACGCTTTCTGCACTTCCGCAAACACCTCTTCCGAAGAAATAGTCGGAAATGCCTTTCCCCGTCCGATCGGCATTCCTTCAATAAACCGCACGTCAACCGGATAGTCTTCTGCCAGTCGCAACAGTTTCAGATACGAAGCCGCATTCGTCTGACCATCCCCGTGCAAATCAAACAATACTGCGTTGACTTTCACCGGAATGGACGTCTTCGATGCCTCCACAATGGCATCCAGCACGTCACTCATCGCATCACTCCCTGTAATTTCCCGATAGAGTTTTGGATTTGTCGTATCCAGACTGACGTTAATGCCGTCAATACCGCTTTTCTGCAATTCACCCAGATATTGCTTCAGAAGGATTCCGTTGGTTGTCATCGTAACGGTTTCAATACCCTCCACGTTTTTCAGTTTCCGTATCAATTCCGTACATCCTTTTCTTACCAAAGGTTCTCCTCCGGTAATTTTAATGTGTCGGATTCCTGATTTTGCCGCTTCTTCCGTAATCTTCACAATCTCCTCGTATGTCAGGATTTCCTTCATGTCTACGGTTTCGATGCCATCCGGCATACAATACCGGCATCGCAGATTGCAACGGTCGGTGATTGAAATCCGCATATACTCTATGGTTCTTCCGTACCGGTCCTTCATATTACTCCTCATAACGGAAATGACCGCTTTTTCCGCCTGTCTTTTCTACCAGATGAATATCGTTCATACACATGGATTTATCCATTGATTTACACATATCATAA
>JABUSI010000213.1 GCA_021442745.1 Erysipelotrichaceae bacterium
TTCTTTTTTCCAAAGCCAAATAAGGACATAATATTTCCTCCTAAAAATCTACTATATTTCACTATATTCTATACCATTTCGATCCTGTTATGATGGTAAAAGATTTCTACAATGTTGACACCAGATTTTTGACCTTAAGAACCTGTTAACTGCATAAGAAGAAAACAGACTATTTCCGTCAATATGTTTCTAGATATATATAGATTATCCAAAAATTAAAAAGTTTACTCATCATAACATACTTTTCTAAGCGAAAGATTTGTCGTTCAAAAACTCATAAAAAATACAAATAGAACCAAATTACTTATCCAAGAATATCGGGAATCTTACTCCATCCTCTTCAAAACTTCCAAGATATTACAAGGCAAAGCCCCTGTGAAACAAATCGTTTATTGCGTTTTTTATATAAGTTTCTTCAACACCATAGTTCCTTAGCTGCATTGCGTAAATTACATATTCAAGAAACATCAAATCGAGCAATGACTCATCAATAAAGTCCTTATCCAAATTACCATGCGCGAAGTTGTTTCTTTGGCTTGCTAATCGGTTGCCCATGTCGGAATAACATAATCTCTTGTTATTCATCGCATACAATCGATTTCCGAAAACCGCCAGAATTGAATCCAATTCTTTGCATACAGTGAAGACTTTAGTCTCCAAAGAGGAATCACCGATTCTTTTTTTCAAATACTTGAAAATGTCTTTTTCTTTTCCTGATGATTCGGAGATAAGCGTTTCAAGTTTTTTCTTTGCATTCTCTTCTGCCATTTCTCTGCTTGGTGTTTTGGTAACACCATTAGGATAGAATCTATTAAATTCCCATTCAAATGCTGAAACAATCATTATAAAACGCGCTGCATCGTAAGAGTGCCCATCCTTATATGATTTAGGCAAATGACGCAAGTATATCTTTTTGTCTGCTATGTCCTGAAGCAATGTAGATTCGCATGACGAAATCAAATTTTGTTTAATATAGCAACCTTTTTTTAAAGATTCTCTATCCGGTTCATATTTATCTTCAACTATAAAAAGGGTTGCAAACCTCTCATACTGTCCGTTTCGAAACGGAGAAGATAGACCAATCTCATCAAAATTCACATCTCTCCTATAGCAAAGATATTGAATATACTCCCTTGCAATCCCCCATAACCTAATAAGAAAGCACCAATCAGTTGTAGGTTCAAAATCAAATAATAGCATTGAATTTAATGATATCGGTGCTTTGTCGACATTCATTGAAACTGTTCTATAAACACCAAACTTAGTACTCACTTCCTGCCCATCTACCACAAAAGAATGAGATTCTGTTGTAGTAGACGAAAAATCTTTTGTTTCTATCTTAACTATTCCATCGTTATCTGTTGGATTAAAAGAGTATGAATAAGATTCATTAGTCGGATGAATATAATTAATCTCTGGGCTTGAAAACGAGATTCTGCTAACACTATCCCTATCATATTTACAAATTATATATGCCAATAATGGCACATATAATTTGCTCGAATTATTGCCCATGTTTGTTTCATAGTCTACAAATGCATTAGACTTAGGCATAAAAATGATTAATCTTCCATCTCCATCACATCTTCCTTCAAGAAATCTATCCTCAATCCTTATCGAATCTCCATTAGTGTAAACGCCCTCTCTTACTTCCTTACATATCCACTTGTAATAAACCTCATTTTGATATTCCTTTGATGGAACCAACTGCAAAGTGTCGTCTATAAAAACAAAGGAGAAATCTACATTTCTAAATACTAACGATCCTGTATAAACCTTTGACTCGTTTTCCATAGTTTCATTCTCCTCGTTTTATCTTTTATTTCATTATTTTAGTGATTAGTATTCTTATATCTCATCAATCGGATACATCGGACGCATAATCAGTTTGAACGGTATGTTCTTCGTATCCTGCGGTGTTGCCCCGTCTGTCAGTGACATGACGTATCCTTTACTGCCGGTTTTGAAATCCGGGAAGATATATCCCTGTTTCAATACGGTAATGTCATAGTCTTTCCAGTTTATTCCGAAGGCGTCAAACTGGCTGGCATTGGTAACCCGTCCGGTCTGATCGGCAACAATAATATCAATCGGCGAATTGACTACGTGGACGAGAATTCCGTTTCCTTTCGTACCAATCAAAACTTCCCCATGCTGAATGAAGATTGCACTGCGGGAAACCACTTCTACTTCCAGATCCACCGGTTCACTCAGATAATTGTAGTTGACACCCAGATGAATCGTTGTTCTCTCACCCTTTTGCAAAGGCTGCAGAACGGCATAGGATTGTGCATCCCGGATGGACCCGAACAATACCGATTTCTTCAGATCCTTCACTGCCAGAAACTGCCGCAACACATACGTATTCCATCCCGGTGCACCCGAAGTCGTATTGTCTCCCGAATCCGTAATCACAAACGGTTTTCCCTCAAAGTTCATCGCCATGTCAAAGGCATCCTCCGGCATTGCGGTAAGACCGGTATAATGGAATTCATGACGACGGTCCCATACGTATTTCGCCAGTTCATCGGCTTTCTGTTCGCAATACTGCTGATCGTCAGCCGTCGCCGGTATGACCGCAATGCCGCAGCCTGCTTCCGGACAATCGTGACGTAAATAACCGACATGCCAGGATGCCGACATCACACGCGGATCCTTTTCCATTTCATCCATATACTGATTGATGGAGCGTACCGGTTCGTCTGCCGATACGGATTGTTCCCCACCCAGAATCAAAGGCAATTTCCGGTAACAGGTTGTAATATGCTGCGGATTCTTTACCAGCTGACACAACAGTTTTGCGGTATATCTGCGGGTATCCATCGCATCGGTATGCGGGCTTTCCCTGTACGAACGCAGAATCTGAATGGCATCGCAATATTCCTTCGTCAGATTCCCATGCGGGTCGCACGATACCGCAATCGGTGTATACGGACCGACAATCTTCCGGATTTCCCGGATGATATGATGGTCCCCGGAACCGATTTCCTCCACATAACTTGCCCCGTGCAGATGCAGATAGATTCCGTCGATTTCGTTCAGATGTTCCTTTACTTTTTTCAGAAGCAGTCCTTCGATATACAGGAAGGTATCCTTGTCAATCACACTGGCCGCATTCGCATTCAGATACACACCCGGAATGATTTCCACACCTTCTTCTTCAAACGGTTCAGCAATTTCCATCACGTCAATCAGTTTCTGCCCGAATTCAATGTCATAGTCTTTGATCGTTGTCTTATACGGCGTTGCCGAATTGGATTCGGTTGTAAAGCTGCCCACAAGTACTTTTTTCATACCTTTCCTCCTAGAATACCATCTCTATGATTCGCATCAGCAATACCAGCGTACCGGTCGATAAGATTGTCGTAAAGAACACAACCAGTGACGCAAATTCCTCATTACCCCGGTATTTCTTCGCAAAGGTCGCACACGTACTGCCAACCGGCATCCCCATTAATAACGTCATGACAGCCGTCGTCTCAAAATCCACACCGCATACTTTGCAGATACACAGCATAAACAACGGAATGACAATCAGACGCAATCCGGTAATGATGCCGACTTTCTTCAGCACGTCAAGATTGATGGTAATCTTCTGTGCCAGCATACTGCCGACCAGAATCAGAGACATCGGACTGGTCGCCGCACCGATTTTGGAAAACGCCGTCAGTACCGGAGCCGGTATCGTAATATTCAGTACTATAAAGAAAAAAGAAAGAAACATCGCATCCAGAATCTTATTCGTTAACAATGCCCTGGCAATATCCTTCCATCCTTTTTTGGCGGACGGATTGTAGAAACTTTCCCCGGCACTGTATGCCAGAATCCGGATCGGAATCAGAAATACGTTACAATACATGACACCAATCGGCCCGAACAGGGATTCAATGACCGGCGAACCGATCAATGCCCCGTTACTGACAAGCAAGCCGTAATTCACACAGCTCTGTTCCGTTTTGGTAAACAGCTTGTCCTTCGGTATCTTCGTCGCAAAAAACAACACGATTTCCACTGCCGTCGCAAAAATCAGAATCGTGCTTAATTTCACTAACAAATCCACCGACATGTTGTTCACAAACGATACAAACACGGAAAACGGCAATAACACACTCAGTGTCAGTTCCGTCAGAAACAACTGGGCATTGTTGTCAATCATTTTGATTTTGTACAGAATAAACCCGACCGACAGATACGTCAGAATGGTAATCTGCGTGTTGATTAAGATCCCGGTCATCTCTTTTCCCCCTAACAGACGCCGTAAATGTGCTGTTCAATATACTTTGCGACACCGTCTTCTTCCACTCCGACTTCCGTGATGTCATTACTGATGGCTTTGGTGTCATCGGAGCCGTTTAACAGACATACACCCCATCCGGCAGCCGCAATCATATCGTTATCATTGGTCGTATCCCCGAATGCCATAACGGTATCCAGTGAAACATTCGCCGCCTTGCAATACTGCTCCAGGGCATGTCCCTTGGAAATCCGGCTGTCCGCAAACTCCATCAGCGTTTCCTGTGTCAGAAAATGATGATAATTCGCAGACGGATGTTCATCCAGATATTTCGCAAACTCATCCATCCGTTCAAACAACCGGATCATGATTTTTCCGTTGTCTTCATCCGCAAAATCATCCACGTCTTTCGCAATCACCAGCGGATAATTGTTCCGGATGGCCGTACCCTCAATCACTTCCGATTCCTTCATCGCCTTGATGGAATCGTGATAATACATATACGGGTTTACTTCCGGGCTGAATTGCATCGTATTCTCGACGATTTCCCGGACCCATTCTTTTTTTAATTTGAAATACTCGGAAAACTTCCGGTTCTTTTCATCCCACAGTTCTCCGCCGTTCATCGCAATGATGACATCACAGGGAAACGACAATCCCCACGAATCGTACACTCTCTGCACTTCCTTGATCGGACGTCCCGATGCTACCCCGAACATCACGCCGTCCCGATGCATTTTTTCGAATACCCCCAAAGTATAGGCATCCAGATCTCTCTTTTGTCTGGACAGTAGCGTCCAGTCAATGTCGCAGATCACTAACTTTGGTTTTTCAATCACAAAAACTCCCTCTTCCTAATCCAAACTAATCTTTAATGAAATACGTAAACAAGAACTCCGAAATAAACGGCATTTTCCATCCCTTATACTGGAATGCGCGGAACAGACTGTAGAAAAACGAAAACAGAATCACAACCGCAAAAACCAGACTCAGGCAGGATACCAGATATGAAATCAATGCGGAAAAATGACCGATTGCATTGCCGACCGTCAAAACGATATTACTGATAACGGAAATACCGCAGAACTGGAAACAATACAGTTTCACCATCTGGCTCTTCTTTTCAAATCCGCCGACAGCCAGAAGAATCAAAGAAGAAAAATTAGCCAGCACCGGTATCAGAGCACCGATGATTCCCGGCAGACAATATGCAATCAGCACAACCAGCGCAGCCGGCAAACCCAGATACGAGGATTTATGCTTTCCGTATTCCGCAAAAGTTCCGAAATAATATTTTTTAAGATCCATAACTTACCTCCATAGTGAAGCATTATTCGCTTATCGTCGTAAACACCGATATTATAACGCAAAATACTCCGGATATACCCGTATATGACCATTTTGAAATTAAGTAACACACACGAAAACAGGCAATGAAATCATTGCCTGTCCTGTTTATTTTACTTTTTTCGCCTTCATGATAATCTTGGTAGCCGCAAACGATGCCGCAATCGAAATCGCTGCCGTTGCCAGCGCAATGAAGACGTAATAGAAAGAACCGTTGTTGTCAATAAAGAAGATAAAGGTTAAAAGCCCCGGACAACCGCCCTGCACAAACGCCCGTAACCCGAAGATTGCCGCAAACAATCCTCCGCAGATGGCTCCGCAAGCCGTACCTTTGAGCGCATCCGGACGGGAAATCAAAGCCCCGTAGAATGCCGGTTCGGTAACCCCGCACAACGCCGTCACCGCAAAGGAATTGTACGCTCCCTTCTGGGTCACGTCATCCTGTTCGCTTGCCACTGCCAGGGTGGTAGCCCCGATACACAGGTTACTGACAAAGCCCATAACCGCCGTAATCGGATTGTACCCGACCGTCGCAATCAGCTGAATACCGATTGGTGACAGTGCTTTGTCAAGGCCTAACATAACCATATACGGATATACCGCACACAGTAACGGAATGGCTACAAATCCTACCGTATCGTACAGCCATAACGTACCGTCCGCGACATAACCGGATAAGATATTCCCGATCGGCCCCAACGCAATCAACGTCACCGGTGCCACAATCAGCATCGTTAACAACGGTTTCAAAAAGAACTTCAGAATCTTCGGAATGACCTTATCCAGACCTTTGTCCACAAAATACATGAAGATACATCCGAAGATGACCGGCATAATGGAAGAACCGTAATTGACCTGGGCAATCGCAATACCCATGAAATCGGTAATCGCCCCGCTGCTATACGTATTGGAAATCAGCAAGGCTCCTAACATCATACCCAGAACCGGTGACAATCCCAGTTTCAGACACGTTGCGTACCCTAAATATACCGGTAAGAACGTAAAGCCCGCTTCAAACAAGCCGACCATCAGTTTCGCCGTACCGGAATCCATGGAAACGCCGAAATAGTTAATCAGTAAGTTCCGGATGGCCAGAATCAATCCTCCGACAACCAGAGCCGGAATGACCGGAAAGAAAATCGGCGCGACGAATTCCCCGAATTTCTTTGCATAATACGCCGCGTTTTTCTTTTCTTCTTTCGGTTGTTCCGTTTCGTTTACAATCGTATTCTCTTCACTCATATCCCAGATCCCCCTTAGTATATGTGATCGGCAATAAAATGTCCGACCCCATCGTCATTGTTGGAATGTTCGGTAATGGCATCTGCCAGCTCTAACGTACTTGGTCCGCCGTTGCATAACGCCACTCCTAAGCCGGATACCTGCAGCATCTCGTTATCGTTCTGCTGATCCCCGAAGGCCACAACCGTTTCCAGCGGAATGTTGTGTTTCTCACAGAACGCCTTCAGTGCCACCCCTTTGTTGACACGCGGATCCTGGAATTCCACCATCACCGGTGCCGTTTTGAAAAACTGATAATGTTCGGACGGATGATTTCTTGCACACTCCAGTGCGATTTCCGCTTCCTCAGGATCTTTGCAGCGGAACAGCAGCTTGTTGTTGTCCTTTTCCCACATATCTTCATCGCAGGTGGCAACTACCATCGGCTCATCATTCCGCAAGGAAGATGCCAGCATCCGCTGGTCATCCCAGCGAACCAGTGTGGAATCCCCGCGATACACATAACTGTTCACGCCGGTCGGATTCATAAACTCAATGATTTCCCTGATGTATTCCTTTTTCAGCGGATAAAACTCCGAACGGGTATCATCTATCGTATCCCACAATTGTCCGCCGTTCATCCCGATTAAAATATCAAACTGAAAGTCAAACCCCCATCCGGATGCCCTTGAACTCAGATGGTCCCCGCACGGTCTGCCGGAGGCAATCCCTAACAACACACCGTCATCGTGCAGTTTCTGCAACATTTCCTTTGTCAGCGGACCCATTTTCTTGTCATCCGACATCAGCGTTCCGTCAATGTCCGCAATGACCAGTCTCACGTCTTTTTTCATACTCCTACCCCTTATTTCCGACAAGCACAAAGCACTGAACGCGTCAGTGCTTTTGTCGCTTGTTTTTAAATGTTATCCAACGGGAACATCGGCCGCATTACCAGTTTGAACGGAATCAGCCTGGTATTCTGCGGTGTCGGACCGTCCGTTAAACTCATGACGTAGAATGCAGCTCCTGCCTTCAGTTCCGGGAAGATGTATCCCTGTTTTACGACAACCACGTCATAGTCCTTCCAGTCGGCAATACCCGCATGATCAAACTGCAGTTTGCCGCGGAATGACAGATGGGTATCCGCAACGATGATATCGATGTTGGTATTCTTGACATGAACGGTTACGCAATGACCGAATACGGTATAGTTGTCATCTCTTCCGATCGCAATCGCATTGACGACTTCACCCTTCTTCAGAACGGTGACGTCAAGTTCCACCGGTTCGCTCAGGTAATCGTGACCGACACCCAACGTAATATGCGTATCCGTACCGACTTCCACGGATTCCAGGAATTTTTCACACCGCGGATCGTGAATGGACGCAAACAGCATCGTCTTTTCCGGCTTCGCTTCCAGCGCCTGACGCAGGATGTACGTATTCCATCCCTTGGCACCGGATGTCGTATTGTCACCGGAATCGGTAATGACACACGGCTTTCCGTTGAATGCCAGTGTTTCTTCCAATGCCTGTTTCGGTTCTGCCGTATAACCCGTGTAATGGAATTCATGTCTTCTGTCCCAGACAAACTTTGCCAGTTCATCGACCTTCTGTTCGCAATAATCCTGATCGGCTTCGGTCTGCGGAACAACCACAACGGAACAACCGGCTTCCGGACAATCGTGACGCAAGTATCCTACATGCCATGACGCACTCCGTACTCTCGGATCCTTTTCCATTTCATCCATGAAAACATTGATGGAAGCCACTGGTTCGTCAGCGGAAACGGATTGTTCCCCGCCTAAAATCAACGGCAGTTTACGGAAGCAGGAATGCACGTTCTGGCGGTCATTCATCAGATCCACCAGTGTCTGTGCCTGACGGATACGGGTAGCAACCGCATCCGTATGCGGAGAATGACGGTACGAACGAATGGACGTAATGGATTCCGCATATTCCTTCGTCATATTCCCGTGCGGATCACACGCTACCGTAATCGGCAGATACGGCCCGGTAATCTTACGGATTTCCTTTACGATATGATGATCCCCGGAACCGATGCCGCCATCCACATAACTTGCCCCGTGCATCATCAGATAAATGCCGTCCACTTCATGCAGATGTTCCCTGACGGTATCCAGAAAACAGGTTTCAATATAGTCAAACGTACGCTTTTTGGTTACTCCGGCAGCTCCGGCAACCGCATAGATGGAAGGAATGATTTCCACACCGGCTGCGTCAAATACTTCTTTGACTGCCATTTTGTCAATGCACTTATCCCCGAACGCAATATCATACAGGTCGATATCGTTCTTCGTCGGGATGTTTTCATTTGATTCTGTCACAAACGTACCAATGATAACTTTTTTCATATTTTTTTCTCTCCCTTATCTGATACTAAGTGTATCACAACACAATAAAACTTTATTTCAACCCGTATGCGATAAGATAATGGTTACCAAAGACGAGGACCACTGTATGAACGTATTGCTAAC
>JABUSI010000013.1 GCA_021442745.1 Erysipelotrichaceae bacterium
GCCTATACCGGCGGTGCCACCATGGCCTGTTCCAAAGCCGGCGCCAAGGAAGTCGTTCACGTGGACGCTTCCAAAGGAATGGTACAATGGGCAAAAGAAAACATGGCCCTTTCCCATCTCGAAAACAATACCATCCGTTTTATCGTGGACGACGTTCTGAAGTTCGTTCAACGGGAAAAACGTCGCGGACATAAATATCAGGGTATCGTCATGGACCCGCCGAGTTACGGCAGAGGTCCGAACGGGGAAATGTGGAAACTGGAAGAGCAGTTACCCCAGCTGGTCAATGCCTGTCTGGATATTCTGGACGACAAACCTTGTTTTTTCCTGATCAATGCCTATACCACCGGATTCTCCAGTATCACTCTGGAAAACATCTTACGGATGACCGCGCAGAAACGCTTTGAAGGTATTACCGTGGAAGCCGGGGAAATCGGATTACCGGTTAGCCGAAACAACCTGACCCTGCCTTGCGGTATTTACGGAAAGTTCTGGTTATGATTCCGGTTCTGTACGAAGACAATCACGTCATTGTCGTGGAAAAACCGGTGAACGTTCCGGTACAAGCCGACAGCAGTGAAGATTACGATCTGCTGACGATGATTAAGGACGATCTGAAGATCCGCCACAACAAGCCCGGTAACGTCTATCTCGGTCTGGTTCACCGGTTGGACCGGCCCGTCGGAGGCATCATGGTCTTTGCGAAGACGTCCAAAGCCGCTTCCCGTTTGTCCGAGCAGGTCCGTACCCGGACGATAGAAAAAACATATCTTGCCATAGTGCACAATGCATCCTCTTTGCCTGAGTCACAAACTTTACGGGATTATCTGGCAAAGGACCACAAAACCAATACGGTATCCGTCGTTTCCCCGAAACATCCCCAAGCGAAAGAAGCCATTCTTTCCTACGAACTTCTGGAAACAAAAGAACCTCTGGCACTGGTAAAAGTCCATCTGCAAACCGGACGCTCCCATCAGATCCGGGTTCAGTTTGCCAGTCGCAATCATGCCCTCTGGGGTGATCAGCGCTACAACAGAAAAGCCGTCACCGGACAGCAGATTGCGTTATACGCTTATCAGTTGTCGTTTGTACATCCGACAACCAAAGAACAACTGACGTTTACCAGATTACCGCAGGCATCTGTATGGGAGGAATTTGATTATGTCAAGTCGTAAACTTAAAAAGCCGGTAAAGGCAGTTCTTATCCTTTTTCCGGTGATTCTGATGATTGCCATCGGTGCATTCTTTCTGATTCCGGAATATCAGTTTCAGAAACTTCCGTATTCCGATGCTTCCAAACAAGTCATCAAAGAATCGGAAATCATAAATGAAATCAGTTCCAAACCGTATTCCCTGCTTCTGGATTGCGTCATGCAGGAAACGGAAGCACTACCGGATAACTGGAAACTGTATCTGGCCTATACCGATGAACTTTTGGAAAACACAAAAACAAACATCGACGCATTAAACGAAAAAGGTTACGAACAGAATGCCATCTTCCGGCTTCTGTCACTGAACCAGGAAGACATTCAATACGTGCTGGATCAGAAATTGACCGGACAACCGTTTCTGCTGGTGGATGCCCGCAATGACGGCTATTCCGTAGAAGACAGTTACTGTTTGTCCGTAATGTCCCGCTCGCAAGCCAATGCCATCCAGGATGCCCGTCTTCCGGTTACCCAAACCGTAGCACTGATGGATCACGGTTACAGTCTGGAGGAAATCAAACAGTATTACAACCGATTCAGTGAAGAGGAATTTCTGCTTCTGACGCAAATGAAATACTTCGGCGATCTGCAGGAAGCATCCAAAGAAGAAAACTTCAGGCTGAAATACTTTGCCCGTTACACCTGGTATAAAACCAACAAGAACTGCACCTGGAAAAAAGCCGTGGCTGACGTCAATGACAAGAAAGACCTGTTGGATGAAAACAGCATTGACTATGGTGCATACTACCACGACATCCAAACCATCAAAGATCCGGAAAACTATCTCGTCCTCGTTGATAAACAGCACAAATTCAAGAGTTCGTTTGTTCCGGGCGATCTGACAGCCGTCAGTTCCACCTACGGAAGAGGCTATCTGCGAAGCGAAGTGTACAAGCAATTCAAAAAACTTGCCAAAGCGGCCAAAGCCGAAGGATACTCCATCCGGGCCATGAGCAATTACCGTTCCTATAACGAACAATCCGGTTTATACAACGGATATGTCAATGCCAACGGGCAGACATCCGCCGACCGCTACTCCGCCAGACCCGGGCATTCCGAACACCAGTCCGGTTTATGTTTCGATGTCACCGGCGGAAACGGTTCGATGTTTAATTATCACAACGATGCCAGTTACAAGTGGATGTTAGCCAACTGTCACAAATACGGATTTATTCAGCGATACCGCAAAGGCAAAGCTGCCTTAACCGGATACGAATTCGAATCCTGGCAGTTCAGGTATGTCGGTATCGGCCCGGCTGCCACAATCTACGAACAAAACTGGATTCTGGAAGAATATTTATTTATGATATACGGTGTATAACCGTTAGAAAGAGGAATCATTATGGATCTCAAAACCATCTTTATGAAATACCTGCGCTGGGTCATCATTGCCGTATGTGCGGTAGCCATTTTCAAGTTCAACGACTTGTTCCCGAACGTTGCCGAAAACCAGAAAGACCTGTACATGGGACTGATTGCCTTACCGCTGATTGCCTGTGTCCTGACGGTAAGTCCGCAGCAGTTGAAAGAAGATCGTGAAGCACGAAAGAAATAGTTCATGCATATGAAAAGCACACCCTGAAGTGTGCTTTTTTACTTTCTATGCTTTCTTTGCGTATTCTACTAAGATCTTCGCGACTTCATCCACCTGTTCGGTCGTCAGATTGTCATCTTTCTTCGATGCCGTATGATAGACAACCGGTTCGTTTCCAATCGTCACGGCACGGGTTAACGTCAGGCACTTCGGAAAGAAGAATGCCGGCGTGTACACTTTCCGCTTTTCATCCATTTCCACCAATCTCGTTTCCGGTCCGATCAGGTTCTTTAACATTCTCGCTTCTTTTTCGTTGTTTTCGACATAACCGATCATCAGTTCGCCTTCCCCGCCGATACAATCACACAGAATCACCTGTTTGACCGCCAGTGTTTTCGGCAGAGCCATGGTTACCATCTTGGCCCCGACATTATCGGTACAGCCACCGTCCAGAAGCACAAACGCTACCTGTTCCCGTTGCTTTTCCGGCATGTTTCTGGCTGCTTCTAATAATGCTAAGCATCCGGACGTATTCCGGTTCATATTGATGGAATTTGCCACACCACGAGCCAAAGCGGACGTCACCAGCAAGCCGATAACCACCAATACAACAACCAGTACGATATGGAACTTACCGCCGAATTCCTTATTGGTCTGCAACAGCACAAACAAAGCGATGAATACAGCCAGTACGATAAAGTTCGGTACGTACATCGGTACCGTAGCATCTTTAAAAGTTCTTGTACCGTTCAGCGGATAATATCTGTTGTTTGGCCAGAATACCTTCGCCGGTGTTTCATAATAAGCGGCATAGATTGTTTTCGCTTTGGAAAGTTCCCCCGCAAACAGATCCATCGGTACATGCTTCCGGTCCGATTTCCCGGTTACAACCTTGGAAGGATACCCCATGTCGGTAAATTCTTTGTTGGCATATGCCAGAAACTGTTCTTTTTGTTTCCCGGAGAATCGCTTTCCGAGGAAAATCCCGTATTCTACTAACTTCTCGCGATCCATAATTCTACACTCCTACTCTACTATTTTTCGTCTGCCGGATACACAATTCCCATTTGTCTGCGACATTCCGTAATCACATCATGAATGTCCACGGTCAATTGATGAGGAACTTTACGGGACTGAATCAGACCGTCTCTGACACAATCACACCATTCCTGAATCTCCCAGGACATATTGTAATCCCAGTGTTCGGAAATGACTTCCTTTGTCTTCGTCTTCCGGTCGACAAACCATACGTTATCAAACCGGCTCAGCAAGTCGATATAAATGTTGCCGGATTCTCCCTGGATTTCGGATACAACGGAAGTATCCGTTACCTTGGAATGCAATACGACAACTTCAAAATCCTCATATGTGAACACAGCCGTACCCAAAGCATCAACGCCCGTTTCCAGTTTGATACCGGAAGCGTAAATCTTCTTCGGCTTTCCGAACAAAGCCACAACATCGGCAATCGCATACACACCGAGGTCCATAATCGAACCGTTGGATAATTCCCGACGGAACGTTGTCGGGTTTTCCCCGCGCAGATATGCGTCATACCGGCTGGAATACTTACCGAAGGAAATAATTGCACGGCGTAATCTTCCCACCTTCGGCAAAGCTTCCTTGGTACGCTTGAAATTCTCCGTATACAAAGGAACGATCGCATCTTCCAGATACGTGTTGAATTCTTTTGCATAACCAACCATTTCCCTGACTTCCTCTACGTTGGAACCGAATGGTTTTTCACACAATACCGGAATATGGTGCGACAAAAAATCATAGCTCATCGGTTTATGCAATCCGTTCGGAACAGCCAGGTATGCCGCTTCAATCACACCGGAATCCATCATTTCCGTATGAGAACCGAACGCATATTTTATACCGTACTTATCCGCAAACGCACGTGCTTTTTCCACCGTAATGTCCGCAACGGCAACAACTTCACATTCCTTAACGACACTCTGTGCTTCCATAAACATATCGGAAACGAAATTCGTCCCTACAATACCAACTTTCATATGATTTTCTCCTTTACTTTTCTATCATTCTGATTGTACCGGCACCGTCTTTTACGGTGACTTCCGCAACTGTTCCGTTTTTCATCGGTACGCTCGGCGGTACATGTCCGACATCAATATCATACACGACAGGCACCTGTAAGTCATCCAAAAAATCATGCAGATTCTCTTCATACGTAATTCCGAACAACGTATCCCTCTGCATCGGACGGCCCAGAAGAACCGCTTTGCAACGGCTGAACCATCCGGCTTGTTTTAACTGCCACAAAGCCCGTCCCTGATCAAAAATATTCAGGTCGTAACATTCCAGATACCAGATAATACCGTCTTCCCTGTACCGTTCGGTAAATTCCTTTACGTTATCGTACGGTGTCCCGCATAAGGTAATCAGGCAATCCAGACATCCTCCGATCAATCTTCCCGATACGTGTACTTCTTCCCCGTTGAGGATTTTCCACGTGTTCTTCGTGTGACACCGGAAATTCTTCAGTGCCTCATCCGGTTCATGCTTCTGCCACGGCTTTTCGGTATATTTCTTACTGACAACCGTATCCCGTCTGCCTCTCAGTACTTCATAGGTTTCCTTTAAGGAATCCCCCCATCTTGACGGACAGTATTCCCCGATATGATAACTGTATATGCTGCAGATATCGGCTATGGTCGTTAACGTAAACGTCAGATTCGTATTATCGGAATACCCGACAAAATACTTTGGTTTTGCCTGTTTCAGCTTCTCAAAATCCACATACGGAAGAATTTCCATCATAAATTCCCCGCCGGCAACCGAGAAAATAAAATCCACTTCCTCATCCATCCACAGATTTTCAAACTCCATGGCACGTGTTTTCGCATCGGTGCTCCGGGCTTTGGTGATACCGAATACCGATGCGGTTTCCTTTACGGTATATCCTAACTTTTCAAAATGTTTTTTTGCTGCCGCATACCGTTCTTCATACGGTGAAGAACTGACCCCAAACGATGGCGAGCAGACGCCGATGACACCTTTTTCACGCAACGGTTCCGGATATCTCATACCGCTTCCTCCAATTCCATTCGATATATCGCTTTTACATGTTCACCCTGCCGGTGCAGCATATGGTTCGGCGGTACTTCCGCAACTTCCACAAACTGAAAGCCGACCCGCTCAATCGTCTTCCGACTGGCAATGTTATCGGGATCACAGGTGATCAGAAGATACTTCATAAATAAACTTTTCGCGACCGGGAGAATCATCTTGCACGCCTTGGCGGCATACCCGTGTCCCCGGTAAGCCGGTTGAATCCGGTATCCGATGTTTCCCAGATAATACAGTTGTTCGTTATGTCCGACACGCAAATCGATATACCCGATGGATTTCAGGTTTCCGTGCAGATAAATTTCAAAAAAATACGTTTCATACCGGTTAAGGATTCCGGAATGGTATTTTGAAATCAGATGACAGTCGATTTCATCCCCGTACAGCCACATCATAAAATATTCATCCGTTTCAGTTCACTCAGTAAGGTCGGATGCAACCGCATACCGTCAATCCAATTCAGAATTTCCTCAGGAACTTCCGGCTTATCCGGGTTTTTTATTTTTACACAACGCAACAACAGATTCTTCGGCGAATGCTGAATATCAATAAATTCCAGAATCTGGACACGATACCCGACCGCTTCCACAATCTTTGCCCGTAGCGTATCGGTAACCAGAGCACTGTACCGTTCCTTGATAATACCGTAATCCAATAACGGCGTATCTTCTTTTATGGAATGATTGACTTCCTTCTGACAGCACGGAACGGACAGAATAACTTTCGTATTCCAGCTGATCGCATTGGCCAGCGCATAATCCGTTGCCGTATCACAGGCATGCAGGGATATAACCAGATCCGGAGTAAAAGACGGATGGTATCCGTGAATGTCGCCGGTTTCAAACGACAATCCTTCGTATCCGTAACGGTCCTTAATGGCGTTGCAGTGACGGATGACATCTTCCTTCAGATCCAGCCCCACCATCGTCACCGTACGTTGTTTCACGACCGTCAGATAATGATACAGCACAAAGGTAAGATAGGACTTCCCGCAACCGAAATCAATCACATGAAGAGTTTGCGGCAGGTATTCCAGTACATCATCCACCATCTCCACAAACCGGTTGATCTGTCTGAACTTATCCGTCTTGGAAACAACGATGTTTCCCTCCTTCGTCATAACCCCCAGATCCACCAGTGCATCAATGACAATACCTTCTTCCAGAATATACTTTTTCTTCCGGTTATTGGTAACAGGAACCGCCTTGACATTCAAAAGCTTATGGGAATTTGTCAGTACCTTTCCCTTCTTGCTGATTTTATAACTTGTACACATATCATCGGAAAACACGTCCATCTGTTTCATGCACGACAAAACCTCTGACAGATATAAAACGGCCTCTTCCTTAGTCAGATTTTCATGAAACACCTGTGTTTTCGTATATTGTTCCAACTGATACAGTTGTTTCTGCTTAATCACAACCGGCCGGACAACGATTTTATGATAGTTCTCAAACGTGCCGTTACTGACTACACATCTCTGAAAGGTCTTTCCGAACACGTCACGCAATATTGTTTCCATACAATTACCTCTGTATCAATTATACAAAAAAAAGAAGGAAGAACAAAGGCTCTTCCTCAAAAAGTCTCAGAAACAAGCAATCACAACCAACAGGATACTGACCGCAAAACAAATCGCTGCCGCAATTCCCATCGTGTAATTATACAAAGATGATTTTTCCTTATCGTTACCAATCACATTCTTATAGGCTGCCAGAGAAACACAGGATGCCAGAACACCCATTTCAAACACAAACACGTATACCAGCTGCAGATTGCTGTACGCAAATAACGTAAACGGTACTTTGTTAATCAAAGTTTCCGCAAACGGCAGACACAACCCGATTGCCCCGAATACGACAGCCATCAACGCAACCCGGACAAACACACTTGCGGAACTGCTGCCGGTTGAAAACGGGCTGGCTTCCACCGAACCGGTCGGAGCGATATTGCACTGCTGCTGCACGCAATAAAAGAAGTACGCCATCTGGTCTTCCGAAAACATCGCATCGTCATAAACGTAGGAATCCCTGGTTTTTGTCACAAATGCCAACGGTTGCCCGAACTTCAGAATTCCAACCGGGATTTCGATTTCCCCATCCTTCACGGTTATGATATCGTAATGTTCCTTGGAACCTTTCTTACGGTCCGCTTTCCGGATATTCTTGATATACAGATCGGAGTACGTACCATAGAACTTCAGTTCGTCCGTCGTAATCTCTTCCACAAAAAACTTCGGCGCCGACAATAAATTCGTATGCGCCTGTTCAACGTGGAACGTAATCTTATCCTCTTCAATCTGAATATAGCGGTTCATAATCAGATACATATTCCGGATCAAAGGCCATACCATCAGTAAAGGTACAACCTTAAAGGCACTTCCGCCGTTTACAAGATAGGACACACCCATTCCCAGACACGCAGCAGTAACAACAGCATATACGCTGACTGTCAATAAACTGGTAAATCCCAGTGCTCTCATTTTATACTTCATACGTTTACCTCCTACCGTACAATCCGTAACCATTCTTCTTTTAAAATCGCAAAGGAATAGATATCCCACCAGATCGGTTTGTTGGTCTTGGTATTCCGGTAGGTAAATGCTTTCTGTAAAATGGCTTCCTTCCGCATATGCAGCTTCGCAAATTCCTTGTTGCTTAAGGTATCCTGGGCACAGGTAAGACCAATCACCCGGTGTGCCTGCAGTTCCTCAAACGCATACTGCAGCATCCGTTGGTTCGCTTCCTGCACAAATCCGTTGACGATATAATTGGTATCAAAATTAAAATGCAGTTTGAACGTCCGGCTGTTGTTCGGTAACACCTGTGGTAAGGTAATAAACCCGATGACCGTCCCGTTTGATTTCAGACAGACGGACCAGCTGGTATTCAACTGTGACATTTCCTGTATTTCCTCGATGCATTGTTTTTTGGTGTATGCACCTTTATTCTGGTATTTCTGAGATTCTTCAGAACACAGATACCGATACAGATCGGACCAATCCTCAGGAACCATCCTGCGGATGTTCAGATGTTCTGTTTGCATAAATTGCATATAACTTCCCCATTTCCTTCAATTATTATATGCTAAACATCCTCTTATTTCAAACGTACATTTTTCTTGCGATTTTCTTTCAAAAAGTACTTGCAAGACCTTTTTCATTATGATAGTATATTTAAGCACTCGAAAGAGTATACGGTCCAGTGGTGTAGTGGCTAACATGCCTCCCTGTCACGGAGGAGATCGCGAGTTC
>JABUSI010000004.1 GCA_021442745.1 Erysipelotrichaceae bacterium
TCTGGTGAAGATAGTTCGCTGCCGGTTCTGTAATATGCCGCTCTTTATGAGCGGCTTTTCTTTTATAAAAAAACCTTATCACTCGGATAAGGTAAAGTGCGGATGATTCACCAATTGGCGCAAATCATCGATTTCATATGTAGGTATGGCAGTCGTGTTATTGTCTTTGTGATGCGGGTTATACCATACGGTATCGATACCGGCATTGTTTCCGCCTAAGATATCCGAACTTAAGGAATCACCGATTAACAGGATTTCTGATGAATCGGTCAGGTTCATATCTTCCATAACCTTATACAGGAATTCGGGGTTCGGCTTGGATAAACCCATTTGTTCGGAAATATACAGGTTTTCCATAAAGTCATCCAGATTCGCGTCATGGTATCTTTTTTTCTGGGTGTTGGTACGCCCGTTGGTGACGATACACATCCGCATATCTTTCAACTGTTGCAGAACGTCGAAAGCATACGGCATAAACTGATGCTGATGGTCCAGATAACTCCGGTAGGTATCTTCCATGAGTGCCGGATCGCAATCGATGTGATACAGTTCAAAGAGGTCTTTGAAGCGTTCCACAAGAAGGATTTCTCTTGTTGTTTTGCCAAGTTCCAAAAGTTTCCAGTGTTTTTCGTTGATTTCGTGATAATCGTTATAGAAGGAATCGGAGTAAGGAATATGCAGGGTGGAACAAGCTGCCTCAAAGGCACATTGTTCACCTTTCTGAAAATCCAGTAACGTATCGTCGATATCCCAGAACAGGACGGAGTAGTTTTTCATAGTCAGGACCCCTTTCTTTTCGTGCATTATTTCTCACAGATTATAGTATAATAGTACAGGTGATGAAAATGAAGGAAAAAGTATTTCAGACAACTTCAAAAGAAGAAACCCAACAGATTGCCTGCCGGTTAGGTGAACTGGTGTTTGAAAATTTCGTAATGGCGATGAAGGGGGATCTGGGCGCCGGGAAAACAACGTTTACCCAGGGCCTGGCAAAAGGTATGGGAATCCGGAAAACGGTAAACAGCCCGACGTTTACAATACTGAAGATTTATGAAGGCGGAAGACTGCCTTTGTATCATATGGATGCGTATCGTCTGGAAGGTATGCATCAGGATCTGGGATTTGAAGAATATATCGATGGCGACGGTGTTTGTGTCATTGAATGGCCGATGTATGTGGAAGATCAACTGCCAAATGAACGGCTGGATATTACGATTTCCATCGAAAATGAAATTCGTACGTTTTGTGTCGTTGCGTACGGGACACGATACGAACAAGTATTGGAGGAATGGTTATGAAAATTGTAGGAATGGATACGTCTTACCAATATCTGAATATAGCGCTACTGGATGAAGGATATGTGGATGGGTGCATGGTATCCTGTTTCAAGCAGCAGTCGGAATGGATGATTCCGAAGTGGAAGGAACTGATGGACCGCAACGGATGGAATCCGAAGGAAATTGACGGGATTGTCGTGACACAGGGCCCGGGAAGCTATACGGGTGTGCGGATAGCGATGACGGTTGCGAAAATGGTAGCGTCAAGTATCGGTTGTAAACTGTATACCGTAAGTTCCCTGCAACTGTTGGCGGGTAATTGCGACCATGCGATTGCGGTGATGGATGCCAGAGGAAAACGGGCATATGTCGGGGAGTATAAAAACGGGAAAGCCATGAAGGAAGATTGTATTCTGACACTGGAAGAGTTACTGGCATATGTGAATGCCAATCCGGACGTTACGGTTGTCGGTGACGGTCATCTGGTCGGAAAAGAAGATGTGTTCGGAAATATGCCGAAGCAGTTTGACTTGTTGAGAAGTGAGTGGAAAGAAGTTACGGATATCGATGATTTGTGTCCGAAATATCTGAAAGATAACGATGAGTATCTGGTGAACGTATGATAATCCGGGAAGCAAAAGAAGAAGAATTACTGACGATTGCACAGGCGGAAGAACAGATTTTTACGGGCAGTGCCTGGGATCTGGAAACATTTGTGTATGAATACAAAGAAAATCCGTTTTCGGCGATTTACGTAGCGGAAGAAGACGGAAAGATTGTTGCGTACGGGGATCTGTGGATTATGTTTGAGAAGGCGCAGATTGCGACCATCGGGGTGTTACCTGCCTATCGTTATAAAGGGTATGGGAAAGCGCTGATGCTGTATATGCTGATTGAAGCAGTCGGACAAGAGTGTGAAGAGATGACGCTGGAAGTCAGACAGTCAAATGCGGCGGCGATTTCTTTGTATGAGTCGCTGGGATTTGAGAAAGTCAGCGTACGGAAAGACTATTATAAAGACAACCATGAAGATGCATGGCTGATGGTGAAAGGATTGATTGGATGAAAGACGTATATTTACTGGCAATCGAGTCCAGTTGCGATGAAACGGCAGCTTCCGTTGTGAAAAACGGGGATACCATTGTGTCAAGCATCGTTTCTTCGCAGATTGACGTACATAAACGGTTTGGCGGGGTTGTCCCGGAAGTAGCCAGCCGGATTCATGTGGAAAACGTTTCCTGGGTCATCAGGGAAGCGATGGAACAGGCAGATATGAAGTATTCCGATCTGGATGGTATCTGTGTGACACAAGGCCCGGGATTGATCGGATCTCTGCATGTCGGTGTACAGGCAGCCAAGACACTGGCTTATGTTCATGATTTACCGTTGATTCCGGTACACCATATTTCCGGACACATTTATGCCAATCAGTTTGTCGATCCGATTACCTATCCGATGCTGGCACTGGTGGTATCCGGGGGACATACGGAACTGGTATGGATGAAGGAAGAATATTCCTTTGAGATTATCGGAACGACGCAGGATGATGCGGTAGGAGAAGCGTACGATAAGGTTGCCCGGGTTTTAGGGTTGCCGTATCCGGGTGGTCCGCAGATTGACCGGTTGGCCAAAGAAGGAACAAACCGGTATCCGTTACCGAAACCGCATACCGAAAATCCGACGGATTTCTCGTTCAGCGGTTTGAAATCGGCAGTCATTCAGTCGTTGCAACGGTTGGAGCGAAGAAACGAAGAACTGAACAAAGCGGATATGGCATGCAGTTTCCAGGAAGCTGCTCTGGGAGAATTATGGAACCGTGTGGAATATGCGTTAAACGAATACAAGCCGGCTCATTTCGTAATTGCCGGAGGTGTTGCGGCAAATTCCCGCTTGCGTCAGTTGATTACGGAGAATATGAAGGCGTATCCGGACATTACCTATACCATTCCGCCGTTGAAGTACTGTACCGATAATGCGGCTATGATCGGGGCCAGCGGATACCACGCCTATACCAAAGGAATCTTCGCAAGCGAGGATCTGGGGGCAAAGCCTTCGCTGGATCTGGAGCAGGTTGGTAAATTTTAGAAAATATTCACAAATGAAAAAAAGTGTGCTAATATAGTGCAATGAGGTGATGGGCATGGAGAATATGAAGTCAGTTCCGAAGGCAACGTTGCAACGATATCCGATTTATCTGAAAGCGTTACGCCAGTTAAAAGGACTTGGGATTGAACGGGTAATGTCCAGTGAATTGAGCGATTATGTCGGAATCAAAAGTACGACGATTCGTCGGGACCTGTCTTTTCTGGGGACACTGGGGAAACAGGGATTCGGTTACGAAGTGGATGTGCTGATTGACATTTTCAACGAGAAACTGGGAATTGATTTTGATGAAAAGATTATTCTGGTCGGTGCCGGAAATCTGGGCCGTGCCTTGATGAACTACAATCGCTGGAACTATGTCGTAGGGGAAATCGTCTGTGCATTTGACATTGATCCGGCGAAGTGTACGAATCAGTATTCCATCCCGGTGTATCCGCTGGACGAAATGGAACAGCGTTTACCGGAAGGATGCCGGATTGCGATTGTGACGGCATCCAAAGATATCCAGAAGACAGTGAACCGCTTGTCGAAAATGGGAATCAAGGGAATTGTTGATTTTACGCATGAACACATTATTGTACCAAAAGGAGTCATTCTCAAACCGGTCGATGTGGTAAGTACCATTCAGGAACTGGTTTTTGAGACAAACTCCATGACGAAATAGAAGAAAAGGGGAGAATGTTATGTTTACGTATATGACGGTAAGGGAATTGTATGAAGCAGTTTCCGCAAATGTCACAATGGAATTGGATGGATTGGAATATGTCCGCGTACAAGGATGGATCCGTACCAATCGTCACAACGGTGCCATCGGTTTTATCGAACTGAATGACGGTACGTATTTCAGGAATTGTCAGCTGGTATACGATGCCACTCTGAAGAATATTGACGAAGTAAGCAAATATCTGACGGGAACAGCGATTACCGCTACCGGTAAGTTCAAATTAACGCCGGAGTTAAAACAACCGTTTGAAATTCAGGTTACCGAAATTGAACTGGAAGGATCCTGCAGTGCGGATTATCCGTTGCAGAAGAAACGTCATTCCTTTGAATACTTAAGAGAAATCGGGCATTTGCGTCCGCGCGCCAATACGTTCAATGCGGTATTCCGCGTTCGCTCTGCCTTGTCCATGGCGATTCATGAATTCTTCCAGAATCAGGGATTCGTTTACATCCATACACCTCTGATTACATCCAACGATGCGGAAGGTGCCGGAGAAACCTTTACGGTTACAACCAGAGAAGACGGCAAGTACGAAGAAGATTTCTTCGGAAAGCACGCTTCCTTAACCGTTTCCGGTCAATTGCATGCGGAAGCCTTTGCGCTGGCATTCCGTGACGTCTATACCTTCGGTCCGACGTTCCGTGCCGAAAATTCCAATACTACCAAACACGCTTCCGAGTTCTGGATGATTGAACCGGAAATTGCGTTTGCGGATCTGGAAGACGATATGGATCTGATTGAAGACATGGTGAAGTATTGTATCCAGTACGTTCTGGATAACTGTCCGGAAGAAATGAATTTCTTCAACACCATGATTGATAAGACCCTGATGGATCGTCTGAATCACGTATTGAATTCCGAATTCAAGAGAATGCCGTATACCGAAGCCATCGAACATCTGATGAAGGTAAACGATCAGTTTGAATTCCCTGTCAAGTGGGGTACGGATATTCAATCCGAACACGAACGGTATTTATCCGAAAAGGTTGTCGGAGGTCCGGTTTTCGTAACGGATTATCCGAAGGATATCAAGGCATTCTACATGCGCATCAACGATGACAACAAGACGGTAGCTGCCTGTGACTTGTTAGTGCCGGGTGTCGGTGAACTGGTCGGTGGTTCCCAGCGTGAAGAACGTTATGACGTACTGGTAAACCGGATGGAAGAAATGCACATCGAACCATCCAGTCTAAACTGGTATCTGGATTTGCGTCGCTTTGGCGGTTGCAAGCATGCCGGATTCGGTTTGGGATTTGAACGGTTCTTAATGTACATCACCGGTATGCAGAATATCCGTGACGTCATTCCGTTTGCGAGAACTCCGAAGAATTGTTTATTCTAGAAAAGTAACGCCCGTTTGCGTCGATTGCAACGGGCTTTTCTTTTGAGATAAAAAACAGTATAATATCTTACAGATATTCTGAAGACAGGAGGATGTTTTCATGGCAAAAAAGAAGAGAAAAATGCGGAAAATCCGTTGGAAAAATGTCATCATCGCGTTGATTGCGCTGGGATTGACAATCTATTTGTTGTCGTGGGTAATCGGATTGGTCAAAGGATTGTTCAAACCGAAAGATACGTCCGGCTTTACTGCCTGTAACCTGACAAATGCCAAACTGTCGGAGAAGTTTACCGATAAGGAATATCAGGGATGGATTGAGATGTCAGACTATGTATTCTATGGTGAAAATCTGACGTTCTATACGGAAACATATACACCGGACGTAGCCAATGCGTTTGTCGGAAAAACACTGGTACTGGTTGACGTTTGTACCGGTAATGAAATAGTACTGGATAAAGTGGAGGATCGGCTGGACGGACAGTTTGACGTATCAACGATTCCTGCCGGATTCTATGAAGTGTATATGGAAGAAAACCTGGTTCGGAAACGTCTGTATACAAACAATAAGTTTGAAACGGATGATGAACCGTTCTATACCGTTACCCGTAACGGTATGAATAAAAAGATTGAAGTGTTTGCGGATAAGGCACTTCTGAACAAAGATACGGCTACGGAAGACGTATTGAAGGATCACTTCGTGTTTATCAACGTAACGGAGGAAGTAGCACCGGAAGGATATTATGATATTATGCTGAATCCGGGTCCTTTGGGAATTACCAATACCGAAAGTGCAACCGGAAACGGGGTAACGGAAGCGAGTGAATTGTATCAGTTTGCGGTCAAAGTGAAAAACGGACTGGAAGAAAAAGGGTATCGCGTGGCATTGTCACGGGATGGCGGAGAAGCGTTGAGTACGTATGGAGAAGGCGGAACGGTAGCAGCCGGATTCGATAAACAGGTAAAATACCTGATTGACTTCGGAATGTATGAAGCTTCCGCAAAAGCCGGCGGTATGTATGTTACCTATTCCAGTTACGTAAAAAATACGCTCGCCAAGAGTATTTACGATGCCATTTCGGAAGGAACACCGTTAACGGGAACGGATTTGTCGAAGAGTGCCCGCCGGGGTGTCTACGATTCGGATTTTGATATCCGGGAAGCCGGCGGACTGGCATTGGGTGCCGGTACGTACAGTGATGCGGAAAAAGTCAACGAATTTGCGGCAACGAACCGTCACGGTATGGAGTGTGTCTGTGTGGAATTCATTAACACAAAGAATGCGACGGATGCACAGAACTGGCTGAACAATACCGATCTTATTGTGGAAAAGACAGTGGAAGGTATCGCGGCAGCATTAGCAAGAGAATAATCAAAAATAGCCTCGTAAAGGCTATTTTTTGGGGGTGAATCATATGTTATACCAGATCAGCAAAGGGACGAAGTCCTTTGGGGTGAATACGGTATTCGAAAATATACAATTTGAGATCAAGGGAACGGAAAAGGTAGCGGTCATCGGAAGAAACGGCTGCGGGAAGTCTACGTTACTGAAGGTGATGTGTGAAGAGTTGCAGCTGGATTCGGGAACCGTTCATCGTTCCAATGACTGTGAAATCGGGTATCTGCGTCAGAATGCGTTTGAGGATGAATCGTTAACCGTTCAGCAGGAGTTTGACCGGGTATTTGAAAAACTGCTGGCGTTAAAGGAACAGATGGATGAAATGGCAGAAAGAATGAGTACGGAGTATTCCGAAGAACTGCTGAAAACCTATTCCCGTCTGCAGGAACAGTTTGAACAGATGGACGGATACAATTATCAGAACGAACAGATTTCCATTTTTACCCGGTTCGGGTTTTCCCTGGAAGATCTGAATCGTCCGTTACATACGTTTTCCGGCGGGCAGAAGACGCGGATAGCGTTTGTGAAACTGTTGTTGAAAAAACCGGATATCCTGTTACTGGATGAACCGACCAACCATCTGGATCTGGAAACGATTGAATGGCTGGAAGGGTATCTGCGGAAATATCCGAAAGCGGTTGTGCTGGTATCGCATGACCGGATGTTTCTGGATCATATCGTAGACGTTGTGTACGAAATGGAGTTTGAAACGTTAAAACGTTACCCGGGAAATTATTCCGCATACGTGGTTCAGAAAGAAAACGACCAGGAACGCATGGCACGGGCCTATTACCGGCAGACAAAGGAAATCGAACGGCTGGAACAGCTGATTGAAAAGTTCCGGTATAAAAAGAACAAAGCCGCTTTTGCGCAATCCAAAATCAAGTATCTGGACCGGATGGAACGGATTGAAGCACCGACGGAAGATAAAAAGAATTTCAAAGCACGGTTTACGCCTCGGATTAAAGGCGGGAAACGGGTATTGACGGTATCCGGTCTGGTAATCGGATACGACAGTCCGCTGTGTACGGTCAATCTGGAAATGATGCAGGGACAGCGGGTAGCAATTATCGGTCCGAACGGCAAAGGGAAGAGTACCTTTGTGAAGACGATTATGGGACTGGTGGAGCCGTTGGGAGGAGAATACCTGTTTGGTCATCAGATTGAGCCGGGATATTTCGATCAGCAGCTGGCACAGTTCAATACGACAAAAACCGTACTGGATGAATTATGGGATGATTATCCGGAACTGGACCGGACACAGATCCGGACGGTATTAGGGTCTTTCCTGTTTACGGCAGATGACGTATTCAAGACGGTAGACGTATTATCCGGAGGAGAAAAGGTCCGGTTATCCCTGGCAAAACTGATGTTACAGCAGTCCAATCTTCTGATTCTGGATGAACCGACGAACCATCTGGATATTTTAGGAAAAGAAGCACTGGAAGATTCCCTGAAAGAATACGAAGGAACCTTATTGTTTGTCTCCCATGACCGGTATTTCATTCAGAAACTGGCTACGGCGATTCTGGTGATTGATAACGGTACGTGCGTATACTATCCGCTCAATTATGACGAATACATGCTGAAAAAAGAGGGTGGAACAGAAACACAGAAAAAAACGGAAATACAGCAGCCAAAGAGTGCTTCCGAAGTGTATCAGCAGAAAAAAGACAACGCTGCGATG
>JABUSI010000403.1 GCA_021442745.1 Erysipelotrichaceae bacterium
TGGAAGTGTTTGTGCCTTGGACAACCTATTCGTTCTTTACGGTATACCGCAGTTCTCTGTTGGATCCGTTAACGTATGTCCGTCTGTTTACGTACGTACTGGGACATAGCGGATGGGAACATCTGTTCGGTAATATGATGTATATTCTGTTGTTAGGACCGATGCTGGAAGAAAAATACGGCAGTAAGACACTGATTGTGATTATGGCAGTCTGTGCGTTTTCCACCGCCATCATCAATCTGATTTTCTTCCCGCGGATTTCTTTAATGGGAGCCAGCGGTATCGTGTTCTGTTTCATTATGCTGTCCAGCATTACGGGAAGGGACAATACCATTCCGCTGACACTGATTATTACACTGATCTTTTATCTTGGAAGTGAAGTGTATGACGGGCTGGTATATGCCGACAACATTTCCCAGCTGAGTCATATCATCGGCGGATTGGTCGGTACGTTCTGCGGGTTCTATTTCCGTCAGAAACGAATTGATTTTTAAGATAAATACGCATACAATATTGACAGGGAATGAGGTTCTCCCTTCGTAGAAATACGTAAACCGCTTTGACAGCTGATGACTTCTATGGTGATACCCATAGTATGTCATCGGCTTTTTTTCAGGAGGAAATGGTATGTTGTTGTCGTTAGGGTATATCTTTTTGTTCGGGATGACGAGTGCATGGATTGCGCAGAAATGCAAATTGCCGCGGATTATCGGGATGTTGCTGTGCGGAATACTGATTGGTCCGTACATGCTGGGATTACTGGATGAGAAAACGCTGTTGATTTCCCAGGAAATCCGTAAGATGGCATTGGTCGTCATCTTAGTGAAAGCCGGGTTAACGCTGAATATCAGCGATCTGAAGAAAGTCGGAAGACCGGCAATTCTGATGTCGTTTGTGCCCGCTACGGCGGAGTTTCTGGCATACCGGTTTCTTGCACCGGGACTGTTAGGTGTAACCGGTGCTCAGGCAGCGGTGATGGGTGCCGTACTGGCAGCGGTTTCTCCGGCTGTCGTCGTTCCGCGGATGGTACATCTTCTGGAAGAAAAACGGGGAACCAATCATCAGATTCCGCAGATGATCTTAGCGGGTGCCTCCCTGGATGATATTTACGTTATCGTGCTGTTTTCCACCTTTCTGACAATGGCACAGGGAGGAAGTGCATCCTTCGGAGAGTTCTTACGGATTCCAAGTTCCATACTGTTGGGAATTCTGCTTGGAGTTGTATGCGGATGGGGGTTGATGCTGTTTTTTGGCTGGTTTGAGAAGAAGGAAACAATCCGTGACAGTTATAAAGTCATCATTACGCTGGGACTCGCTTTTGTGATGTTAGCTGTGGAAACGTGGCTGGAACCGTATGTAGCCGTTTCGGGACTGCTGGCCATCGTGACAATGGCGTGTGTCATCCGGATCAAGGACGTTACCATGAGTGACCGGCTGGCATCCAGATACGGAAAACTGTGGCTGGCATGTGAAATCCTGTTGTTTGTGTTAGTCGGGGCAGCGGTGGATATCCGTTTTACGATGATGGCCGGACCTAAGGCGATTGTGATGATTCTTGTGGCTCTGGTGGTCCGTTCTTTCGGGGTTGTGTTGTGTGTCACGGGTACGCAACTGAATAAAAAAGAACGCTTGTATTGTGTTCTGGCATATCTTCCGAAGGCAACCGTTCAGGCAGCCATCGGTTCGGTGCCGATGGCAATGGGACTTCCTGGCGGGGAAATGATTCTGTCGGTGGCCGTATTAGGTATTCTGATTACGGCACCGTTGGGGGCCATCCTGATGGATTATACGGAAACCCGCTTGCTGGAAAAGGAATAAATAGTATACTGTAGACGGGTGATGGTATGAGTATTTCGAAAATGAGTAACCGGGAATTGAAAAAGAAGATCCGTTGGGAATCTCTGCAGTTTCTGAAAGCGGCAACATCATATGCGGTATATACCGACGGGGAAAAGTATTATTTCGGTAAGGATTCCCTGTTCTGGAAACTGAAGGATTACAAGGAATTTCCCGATCTGAAATCACTGGATGCATTTCTGACCAACGAGTTTGAAGATATGGATGAGGAAGAAGAACTGGATGAATTATAAAAAGAGGCTTGATGCCTCTTTTACTTTGTCAGATACAGGTTAATCAAAGATAACGTGGCTTCCACACCTTCGATGTGGGTGCGTTCCATACCGTGGGAGGCATGCACACCCGGCCCGATTAATGCGCCCTTGATGTCGTTTCCGGCTTGTAGGGCAGCACCGATATCGGAACCGTAGAACGGATAGATGTCGATGGCGTGCTGAATGTCATTCTGTTCGGCCAGATGAATGAGCCGTGAGGTCATCTGATAGTCGTACGGACCGGTGGAATCCTTGGCACAGATGGATACGTCGTATTCCGTACAGGATAAATCGGTTCCGATGCATCCCATATCGACGGCAACCATTTCCTTGATGTCATTTGGAATCCAGCTGCATCCGTGTCCGACTTCTTCATAGGTGGTAATGATGATATACGTTTTCTTCTGTGGCTTGATGCCGTTGTCTGCCCAGTGTTTCAACAGCGTAAACAACGTAACGACAGAAATCTTGTCGTCCAGAAAACGGGATTTGATAAATCCGGATGAGGTAATCTGGGTTTTGGTGTCGATGGCGATGATGTCACCGTTGCGGATGCCTAAGGCGATGACTTCCTCTTTGTTTGTGACCTTTTCGTCAATACGGATTTCCATGGTATCGGCGGTACGGGCAATGGTGGAGGCGTCTTTGTAGACGTGGGAAGACGGTGATGTGGATAAGATGGTTCCGGTATAACGGCGGTTTTCCCGGGTAATAATCGTGCAGTATTCGCCGTCCAGGGTATTCATCTGCGGACCGCCTAACTGGGTAATCGCCAGTTTCCCGTTGGATTTGATGGATCGTACCATCAGGCCTAACGTATCGGTGTGTGCACTGACACCGACAGCAGTGTCGTTGTTTACTCCTTCCACTTCGACAATTAAGTTTCCTTTTTCTGTTAAGAAGGTTTTGTAGCCCATTTCTTCGGCTTTGGTCTGTAAATAATCAATCGCATCGCCGGTAAAACCGGTCGGGCTGTTGATCGCAAACAATTCTTTTGTCAGGGTATAAATATATTTTCTGTCCCATTTCATACTGTGTACCTCGCTTTTTCCACGACCTATTGTACCACGATATGTAAAAAATTTGTGTTATGATAGTACCGATGAAACGGAAGTGAACGTATGAACTATGCAGCAGTAATTGTAGCGGCAGGAAAGAGTACCCGTTTTAGCGGGGAAGGAAATAAATTGTTTTATGTGTTACCGGATGGTGTACCGGTATTAATGAAGACATTGAATGTTTTTGTGAAGGATGAGCGGTGTGAACGGATTGCGCTGGTGGTCAATGACGAAGGAATGGATTTCATGGAACAGCAATTGCCACAGCAGAAAGTCGTTGTGGTACGGGGCGGAGATACCAGACAGCAGTCGGTATATAACGGCTTACTGGCAACGGACAGTGATATCGTGTTGATTCATGACGGAGCCCGTCCGTGGGTAGACGAAGGGTGTATCGATCGCTTATTAGAGGCGTTGGAAAGTGAGGAAGCGGCCATTCTGACCATTCCGGTTGCCGATACGATGAAACGGATTGAAAACGGCTATCTTGTGGAAACCATAGACCGTGACTCGTTACGAAGAGCCCAGACACCGCAGGGATTTGTACGTTCCGTCTTAACGGAAGCCTATAAAGAAGCCATCGAGCAAGGCCTGGAAACAACCGACGACGCCATGTTGTATCAGACCGTTACCGGCAAGCCGGTAAAGAATGTCGAAGGCAGTTACGACAACATCAAAATCACGACCATCAGTGACGTAAAATAGGAGGATTTTTATGAATTGTTACAGCGAACGCAGAAAGAAAGTATTTGACTTATTACCGGACCACAGCATTCTGATGATTACATCCGGTACGGCACCTTACAAACAGGGAGATGCAAAGTATCCGTTTTTTGTAAACCGGAATTTCTTTTACCTGACCGGTTTAGAACGGGAAAACATGACGTTAGTGATGCTGAAGGAAGGAAAGCGTCAGGCAGAATCCGTCTTCATCGAACCGTATAATGAACTGCTTGCCAAATGGGTAGGAGGACGGATGATGCCGGATCAGGTAAAAGAAATCTCCGGAATCCAAACCGTGGATTTTGTGGAAAACCTGAAGGATACCGTAGGCAGTTATCTGAATTGGTACGGTAACGAAGAAATGAGTATTTACAGCGATTTCGATCAGCATGAGTATGCGAAGACGACGGATTCAATGAATCATTTCATCAATAAGGTGAAAGAAAAGTATCCGTGGGTTACCGTGAAGAATGCGACGAAGATTTTAACGACGTTACGGATGGTCAAGGAACCGTGTGAAACGGAAGATATGAAGAAGGCCATTCACGTTACGAACCTGGGGATTCAGAGTATGTGGGAACACGTGCATCCGGGAATCAACGAATCCGAACTGCAGGGGTGGTTTGAACTGGAATTGTATAAGAATCAGTGTGAAGATTCGTTTGATGCCATTGTGGCAGGCGGACATCATGCAACCGTATTACATTACGGAGACAACAACAGTGTTGTGAACGACAACGAAATGGTACTGATTGATCTGGGTGCGGCATACCATCATTATTGTGCCGATATTTCCCGTACCTTCCCGGCAAACGGAACATTCACAAAACGGCAGAAGGAAATCTACAACATCGTACTGGGTGCCAACAAGCACATCATCGAGTACGCAAAGTGCGGTATGACGCTGCGGGATCTGAATGACGAAACGATCCGCTATTATGAAGAACATTTACCGGCTACCGGTTTACTGGAAAAGGGAACGGTACACGATTACTATTTCCACAGTGTTTCCCATATGCTAGGTCTGGAAACGCATGACGTCAGTCTGATGAATACGCCGTTGCAGCCGGGTCATGTCTTTACGGTGGAACCGGGCCTGTACATTGCCGAAGAAGGCATCGGCATCCGGATTGAGGATGACGTACTGATGACGGAAGACGGTGCGGTCAATTTATCAGCGGAAATCATGAAAGAGGTAGAGGACATTGAGCGATTCATCCAGAAGAGATAAGATTACGAAGCGGGACCGTTTACTGGCACTGGGATTAGTGGTATCCGTGTTTGCGGCATTTCTGTTCTGGATGTTTGTGGAACAGAAAAAGAACATCGAACTGCCTTCCGCATATGACGACGCAAGCGAATACGCGTCGTATCTGAAATATACAAAGGGAAATACGGATGATCTGTACGTGTATCTGGATGAAGACGGTGAAGGATATGTTGTTACCGTGTATAATCATTCGGAATACTTCTGGACGGGAAACGTGGAATTACGGAACAATCACGATACGGTTGCGACCTATCATTTTGTAAATTTACGACCGGAGGAAGTGCGGTATCTGCAGGGACAGTTTGATGTGGTTCCGACCGATTATGCGATCAAGGAAAGTAAATTCTATACATGTTCGTATCCGGTACCGGAGGTTTCTGCGGAAGTTTCCTACGATTCCAATCTGGTGTCTGAATATGCCTGGGTCAATTATGTCATCGAGGCAGAACAAATGACGGAAGACGTATGCGTACAGCTGGCCAAGCGGTATTACGTGGAGGCCGTGTTGTCGGGAATGCCGATGACGGATTTGTATTTCTACAGTACGGACAGTGTGGAATACGTATCGGAAAACGGATTGTCTTTCCCGCGGACGTCTACGGCGGTCTACGGGGCGGTCATGAATGCCCGGGAAAAAACCATCACGTTAACGAATATTCAGGGAGAACAAATTATCCCAAAAATCACAGTAAATATGCCAGAAGGTATACAGCAGTAAAAAATATAAGTAAAATACCGGCAGGGAGGACTCGACTATGAAGAAACTTCTTGCCTTTTTTGCGGTAGTCTTATGCATGAACGTAATTGTGCCGGTTTCGGCATATGAACCATATTATAAAGTGATATTCAAAGGAAATACGAATACGTCCGGGACTATGTCATCGGTAGTGTATGACATCGATACGGAATATGCGTTACCTGCGAACCAATATAAAAAGAAAGGGTATTCCTTTAGCGGATGGAATACCGCGTCGGATGGAAGCGGTCTGTGTTACGAAGACAAAGCGGTTGTTGCCAATCTGACGGACCAGTCAAAAATCTATCTGTATGCGCAATGGAACAAAAATACGTATACGGTGAATTATGACCTCAACGGCGGGTATTTCAAGGATACCGTGACATCAAACACGAAATACCGGATGTCGCAGAATGGTGACGAATGGGTATCCACCTATACGATTACCTCATCCGACTGGACGTTACCGAAACCGACTAGAACGGGATATACTTTCAAGGGATGGTATAAGAGCGAAGACTGGAAAACAAAAGTTACGTCTGTCAAAAAAGGCACGACAGGAAATAAAACGTATTATGCCCGCTGGAGTAAGAACACATATACCATTGCGTACTCCAAAAACGGGGCTACCTCAGGCAGTATGAGTTCCACGTCTTGCAAGTACAATTCCTCCTGTACGTTACGGACCAATGCCTACAAACGGAAAGGCTATACCTTTGTCGGCTGGGGATTAGTGAAAACGGCGGAAGAACCGTATTCTTCCGAAGCACTGGCGATTCAGGCGGAAATCGATCTGATCAAGCAGCAGAAAGAACTGACCGACCAGCAGGTGAATACGATGAAAACGGTACTGGAAGAAAAAACGGCCGAGTGGAAAGATTATAAAGAGGCGTACAATGTTGCGTATGATAGTTATGCGCAGGCTGTAAAAGACAAGAAAGCCCTGGAGAAGAAACTGACCGCGAAGGAAGAAGAACTGGACGAGGCAAGAGAAACCATGCAGCAGGCAGAGCGGATTGTGGAACTGGTCAGACAGACCGGTGTTCTCGATGAACAATTGCTGGAAACTTTGCAGGAAAAGAAACAGGAAGCCTATGCCCAGGTCAAACTGGGTTCGCTGGGTTATTTCCAGTCTCATCTGGGAACGGAACTGGATAAGGATGCCAAGGATGCCATTGCGGTATTGAATGGTACCAGTTCCCGGTATTCCGGTTCATCAAGTAAGCGGGATAAATATGAGAGTTATACGAAGTTAGGGGCAAGCGATGACTCCACATCTTTGAAAAACATGAAAAAGGGTATCGAACTGGTTATGCGGTGCAATGAATACCGGTTAGCCGGAGATGAGAATTATTCTCCTCGCAGCGCATTGAAAATCAGCGATTATATGATGGCGGTGTCTCAGGTACAGAACAATACCGGCGCCTATATCATTACCCATTCCTATATGTATCCGGTCGGCGAAAACCTGGCATGGGGTTATGTGGATCCGTTTGACGGATGGTATGACGAAGAACTTGTCAATTATGAAAAGGGAAGCGGTCAGACCGGACACTACCGGAATATGATGAAGAGCAGTTACATTGTATCCGGCGGAGCGGTTTCCCAGAACGGTGTCAAATATTCCGGAAGAGTGTTTGAACAATCCTTTGCGACGACCGATTCGGATAAAGCACGGACGGCAGAAGCGTATTACGAAGATTTTATGGAATATTATAACCGGACGTACGATGCGTACAACGACGCCAAACAGGTTCTGGAAGACGTCGAAGCAGCTTTGGCGGAAAATGTAACAGATCTGCAGGTGGCACAACTGTATCTGGAACGGGTAACGGAAATTTACGAAGAGACACAAGATGAACTGGATACGATGGATGCACGTCTGGAAGACCTCACATGGGAGGCGGATAGCCTGAGCAATGAAAAAGACAGTCTGAAACAACTCATGGATGACAGCCGGGAAGCTATGGATGACGTCCAGGAGGAATATGCGATTGTGCTTAGTGAACAGGAAGAGTATCTGAAAGCCATCCGTTCACTGGAAAAAGAAAAGAGTTACGCTATGGCAGATTTTGCGAACAAGGCAGTCGTGAAGAACCTGGCAGCAAGCGGAAAGGTATACCTGTATGCCAGATGGCATAAGAATACGTATACCATTACGTATGACCTCAACGGCGGCAGTTTTACCGCGGATAAACTGTTGAGCGATTCCTACCATATGACCAATGCAGACGGGAAGTATGTGTCACAATATCAGGTGACGACCGAAGACTGGTCATTGCCAAAACCGGTACGTGACGGTTATACCTTCGCAGGATGGTATACATCGGAATCCGGCAGTACGAAATGGAAGACCAAAGTCAGCAGGATTTACAAAGGAACGACAGGTTCCAAGACATATTACGCAAAATGGACGAAAAACTGATGTTGAAATAACCGGTATCGTTTATAATAGCCATATACCATACAGTAAAAGCGAGGAAACAATATGAAAAACATCACAAAGCTTTTGGTTTGTCTGTTGACGGCATTGCTGGTTTTTACGGGATGTACACCGAAGGAAGATCCGGTTGA
>JABUSI010000207.1 GCA_021442745.1 Erysipelotrichaceae bacterium
TTTACGGAAGGAATCACGACTTTCGGACTTTCCGTCGCCGCATCCTTCAGTCCGGTGGTCGGACTGATTACACGGGTAAACTCATACGTTTTCTTTTCCTGCACCGGCATTACCGGCATCACCGGTTTTTCCACCGGCTGTACTTCCGGTTCCGCTTTCGGTTTAGCAGTCGCAACGGTAAACGGAATGTCAGCGCTTTCTGCCGGTTCTTCCTTTGGCATCGGTGCTGATGTCACAGGAATCGGAGGAATTGTTACTTCCGTTTTCTTCAGTTCCGCCGGCATCTGCACAAACGGGATTTCTTCCAGCTCATCCGGATCCACTTCCTGTACGATTACGTCTTCTTCATCATCCTCTTCGGCTTCAAAGAAGATATCGCCGAGAGCTTTCCACACTTTCTTCATACCCGTTCTCCTTTACTCATTGTATTCGTCAAACATTTCCTGAAGGGTACCGCTTTCCGGATAAATCTTTTCAAAGATATCCAGTGTTTCCTTCTGATACTGAATCAGTTCCTTCTGGGAATACTCCGCCACAACCGCTTCTTCGTCGCAGCGAACCGTCCGTAACAAGTCAAACATTCCGCTTGTCACGCTGATGGTATCCCCGATCGGTGCTGTCGCAATGCACAGCATATTTGACGTCTGCAACATCATCCCGTACTGTTCGTCTTCCAGTTCATACAACCGGTAACGATACGCACGGACAATATCCGTTGCCGTCGTAAAATGTCCTTCTTCTTCATACACAACCGTTTCAAACGCCTGATAATCACGCAGTTCTTCACTGTTCGGATTGTAGTACTTTCTCGTTACGATGGACGTTACGTCAATGTTCAGAATGACGTAATTTCCATCCATCAGAAATACCGATGCCGACGGATTGCTTTCGACTCTGCCGACACTCGGCTGCAGATAATACGAAATCAACCCTTTGTTCATGTTGACCCGCTCAGGCACTTCACGGGTAATCGCTTCTTCAATGGTATGCGGAATCAATGTCTCGATGTTGTTCTTGTCAACCTGACAGCCGAACAACATACAAGCCAATACCGCCGCCACCGTTAATTTTTTATTCTTTTTCATGTTTTTTCACCAATACCGCACGGTAAATCGGTTGTCCCAGATCCATAAAACTCTGTTCGTATTCGGTAATGACATCTTCTTCGTGCGGTTCTCTGCGGTAGTCAACACTGACTTCGGAAAATTCCCATCCGGCTTTGGAAAACGATACCAGACTGTATTCAAACAGCTTCACGTTATCCGTTTTGAACTGAATCATTCCGTCATCCGCCAGAACCGATGCGTATTGATCCAGAAAACCGTCAGACGTCAGACGACGCTTCGTGTTCCGTTTTTTCGGCCACGGATCGGAAAAATTCAGATGAATCACGTCCACTTCCTTCGGCGCAAACCATAGCCGTAAATCTTCGGCATCCCCGTGAATGAACTTCATCGTATCCAGTACCTGTCCGGCACTCTTCTTTACCGCAATCCCGGCAACGTCCGTATTCCGTTCAATGCCGATCCAGCCGTCAGAAGGATACTTATGTGCCATCCCGATCCAGTAATCCCCTTTTCCGCTGCCGATTTCCACATGCAGTTTTTCGCAGGGAATCAACGTTTTCCAGGTTCCTGTATATTGAACGGGATCGGCTACCACCACGTCCGTACGCTCCTGTAACAGCCCGGCCGCCCACTTTTTCTTACGCATTCTCATCTTTGTATCGACCTACCTATACGTTGTATTATACAACACTTTTACATTGTTTCATAGATTTTCATAATGGCGCAAAAAAGCCAACGGTTTTCACCATTGGCTCTTGTCTTACTTGGATTGGTTCTTACGATCCTTGTTGTAAGGCTTACGGTTCTGTGTACGCGGCTTCTTTTCCGGTTCCACAAAACCTTCCGGTTTTTCCAGCAAATCCTTGCGGGATACGTTGACACGACCTTTTTCGTCGATTTCCGTTACGATAACCTTAACGATATCGCCCAGTTTCAGAACGTCTTCCGGCTTTTCCACACGTTCATATGCAATCTTGGATACGTGCAGCAAGCCATCCGTTCCCGGGAACAATTCCACGAATGCGCCGAATTTTTCCAGACGAACGACCTTACCTTCGTAAATGTCACCGATCTTGGCAACCTTACAGATGTTTTCAATCCATGCAGCTGCCTTATCGATTGCAACCTGATCGGTATGGTAAATAACAACTCTTCCGTCATCATCGATATCAATCTTGACACCGTCACATTCATCGATAATCTGGTTGATCATCTTTCCGCCGGTACCGATTACTTCACGGATCTTATCGACAGGGATGTTCATCATATGAATCTTCGGAGCATACTTGCTGACCTGTGGTCTCGGTGCTGCAATAGCGCCTTCCAGTACATCCAGGATTTCCAGTCTTGCCTTATGTGCCTGTTGCAATGCTTCTTCCAGAATCGGCTTGGACAAACCGTCAATCTTGATATCCATCTGCAATGCGGTTACACCTTCACGGGTACCGGCAACCTTGAAGTCCATATCACCATAGTGGTCTTCCATACCCTGGATATCGGTTAATACGGTATAGTTTGCGCCGTTTTTAATCAGACCCATCGCAATACCGGCAACCGGAGCTTTAATCGGAACACCGGCAGCCATCAATGCCATCGTACCGGCACAGATGGAAGCCTGGGAACTGGAACCGTTGGATTCCAATACTTCCGCAACCACACGGATGCAATACGGGAATTCTTCCTGCGTCGGCAATACCTGCAGCAGTGCCCGTTCACCCAATGCACCGTGACCGATTTCCCGTCTGCCAGGAGTACCCATACGACCGACTTCACCGACAGAATACGGCGGGAAGTTGTAATGGTGCATGAATCTCTTTTCTTCGACTTCCGTCAGATCATCGATGATCTGGTTATCGCCGATGGCACCCAGCGTACATACGGACAATACCTGTGTTTCCCCACGGGTAAACATAGCGGAACCGTGAACTCTCGGCAACAGGTCAACCTGTGCATCCAGAGGACGGATTTCATCAATTGCTCTTCCGTCCGGACGGATCTTTTCATCCGTAATCAGACGACGTACTTCCATCGCTACGATTTCATGACATACTTCTCTGGCCATCTTCACAGCCTTTTCTTTTTCTTTTTCCGTAGCGTATTCTTTCGCTTCAATGAATGCGGCACATTCATCGGTAATATCATCGATTGCACCGTAACGAGCCAGTTTTTCCTTAATGCTTACGGCTTCTTCCAGACGAGCCTTTGCGAAGTTTTCCACTTCTTCACGTAACGGAGCAGGAACTTCATACAAAGTAACTTCCATCTTTTCCTTACCGCATGCAGCGACAATCTGCTTCTGGAATTCACACAGCATCTGAATGTGCTTGTGACCGAACATGATTGCTTCCAGCATTGCTTCTTCGCTGACTTCCTTTGCACCGGCTTCTACCATGTTGATTGCTTCGGATGTACCGGCAACCGTCAGGTTGATATCGGAGCGTTCCATGTCTGCCACAGACGGGTTAATCACATATTCACCGTCCACACGTCCGACGATAACACCTGCAATCGGACCGTTAAACGGAATATTGGATACGCATAATGCACAAGACGCACCTAACATTGCTGCCATTTCCGGAGTTGTATCCGTATCAACGGATAATACGGTATTTACTACCTGAACTTCGTTACGGAATCCATCCGCAAATAATGGCCGAATAGGTCTGTCAATCATACGAGCCGTTAGTGTCGCATGCTCACTAGGTCTGCCTTCCCGACGAAGGAAACCACCTGGAATCTTACCGACAGAATACAATTTTTCTTCAAAGGAAACTGTCAGTGGGAAGAAATCGGTATCCTTGGCAACGTTGCTTGCTGTAGCGGTTGACAGGATCACGGTATCACCATACCGTACAACGACGGAACCGCCGGCCTGCTTTGCAATTTCACCGGTTTCGATGGTAATGTTCTTTCCGCAAAATTCCATACTAAAATTTTGTTTTGCCATTTTTTCACCTCTTATATTTCTAACCGTTATATTATACGCTTTCCATCATACAAGCGCAAGCATAACAGACCGCAAAAACATAGAAAAAAGGCACTCTTCCGAGCACCTTACGATTATTTCTTCAAAAGACGAATGATATTGTTAACACCACGTTCGACATTCGCAAACGGTGTTGCCATATTCAGGCGGATATAGTTCTTGTACGCTTCTCCGAAAAAGTCTCCGGCAGACACAAAGACATCCGCTTCTTCCAGTAAATACTTCTGGATGTTTTCCGTCTGTAAGTCAAAAGCCCCTAAATCAATCCATACCAGATACGTTCCTTCTCCGGCTTCAAAATGAAGATCCGGGAAGTTTGTCCGGAACGTTTCCACCGTCCATTCGATATTGTGACGGATGTAAGCTTTACATTCATCCAGCCACTCGGAACCGTTGCGATACGCTGCCTCAAAGGCTACCAGTCCCATCGTATTCAGACTCAGCACACCGACCACACCGGCTTCTTTTTCAAACTTTTCCCGTAATTCCGGATTCTTGATGACACAGGCTGCCATCTTCATACCTGCCAAATTAAACGTCTTTCCGATGGAATACAGACTGATGGTATGATTCCGGGTATAGTCGTTGATATCCATAATCGTATGGAACGGCTTGTATGCCAGATCGCAATGGATTTCATCCGACAGAATCATCAGGTTATGCTTCTGGGCAAACGCAGCCAGTTCCCTCAGTTCTTCCGTCGTATAGACTCTTCCGGTCGGATTGTGCGGATTACACAAGACAACCGCTTTTGTTTTTTCGTTTACCAGCGCTTCCATCGCTTCAAAGTCAAAGACGAAATGGTCTTCCCAGCCCTTCAACGGCGCAAAGACCGGTTTTCTTCCGTTTCCCATAAGCTTGCTGACAAACGGTTTGTACGTCGGCGCAAACACGATGAATTCATCGTCTTTTTCGCTGATGATCCGGATAGCACAGGAATATGCCGGTAACACACCCGTATTCAATACGACCTCTTCATTGGTAAAATGAATGTCATGCCGTTTTTCAAACCACTCCCGGAACGCATCCTTGATGCTTTCCGGTTCTTCCGTATATCCGTAAATCGGATGTTCTGCCCGCTTGACTAACGCTTCCGTAATCGCCGGACATACCGCAAAGTCCATATCGGCTACCCATAAATTGGAACTGTTAGGATGTCCCATTTCCACATGCGGAACATAGGTTTTGGTCGCAAACGTACTGTCCCGTTCAATGATTGTATCAAATGAATATGTCATACTGATCCTCCCGTAATCTGTGATTTTCTTACTTGCCACTATTATACTTCTTTTTGAAGAGATATACTATTGATAAGAAGAACACGGAGAGAAAAATATGATACATGGAGTTAAGATTGAAATCTGTGCCGGCAGTATCGAAGACTGCATTACGGCATCCCGTTTCCCGGTTGACCGGATTGAACTGAATTCCGGGATTGAACTGGGAGGACTGACACCATCCCTCGGTACGTTACGTCTGGCAAAACAACGTACCGCTTTACCGATCTGCTGTATGGTACGGCCACGGACGGCAGGATTTGTGTATACGACCGACCAGTTTGAAAGTATGCTTACGGATGCCACGTTACTTTTGGAAGAAAACGCTGACGGTATTGTGTTCGGATTTCTGCAGGAAAACGATGAAATTGATACCGCACGGACAATCAAAATGGTCGAATTGATTCACTCCTACGGAAAAGAAGCCGTATTCCACCGTGCCATCGAACAGACACCGGATATCGAAAAAGCACTGCAAACACTGATTGCATGTAACGTAGACCGGGTATTGATGAGCGGTTTACCGGACCTGTTGTCCGGCATCGGAAAACTGACGGAGCTTATCAGTAAATACGACGGCAGAATCCAGATTCTTGTCGGCGGCGGTATTACCGAACATACCGTAGCTCAGGTATTGACAACCAACGTCAGACAGATACACATGACCGCCAAGGAATACATTGACCAGCACGGACAATTTATTCAGGTCAGTCCCGTAAACCTTAAAAACACACTGACAAATATGAAAAAGAACCATGGGTAACCATGGTTCTTATAATGATGCCGCATTCAATGCCCGCAGAATGGCATCCAGTAACGCCTTGGTGGAAACGGTAGCCCCGCTGATGGTATCCACCGCCACCGTCTGTTCCGACAGAACGATATTCTTTATACTGTCCATCGGCCCTAATACTTCCACAAATTCCGTGAGTTCTTCCGGCAACGGTTCCTCTCCCGGTTCCTCTTTCGGTTCGTCTTCCGGATTCTCCGGGTCTTCCGGCTCCGTCACTTCCTGTGTTACCGGAATTTCATAATCGGATTCATTATGAGATACAATCTCAATGGACAGTATCTTCGAATCGCTCACCGTTACTTCCACAACAATCGATCCGTTATAACCGTTGGCTTCCCCCCGGTACGTTCCCGGATTATACAGAAACTTCGTTTCGGTAACGTCCGGCGTGCTCACCGGTGTCACAAAAACATCTTTTACTTCTTTATTGACACAACCTGCCAGAATCAGCATTACTATGGCAACCGCTGCTGTCTTCTTCATAACCCTTACCTCCTTAAGGAAAAGAAAAGTCCTGAACTACAGGACTTTAACCGACTACTTACGAAGATCCAAACGCTTGATCAATTCACGATAACGGTTGATATCGTTTTCGCGAAGGTAAGCCAGCAGATTTCTTCTGCGACCAACCATCTTCATCAAACCGCGATAAGAATGGAAGTCCTTCTTGTTGCTCTTCAGATGTTCATTCAAACGATTGATGGTAGCTGTCAATACAGCAACCTGAACTTCTACAGAACCTGTATCGCCTTCTGTACGAGCAAATTCCTTAATAATTGCAGTCTTTTCTTCTTTTGATAACATGTGTTTTCTCCTTATTGTTCTATGTCCTTCCAAACCAAGCATAGCGTTGGAGATTCGCAAAACCTAGCCTGAAAGCCTAAATATAATAGCACATATCCCCCATTCATGCAACATTTTTCACAAAAAATCAACCAGTATTTCATGCAGCAGAAAGAACCCCTGTGAGGTTGTTTTCAGATGCGTATCCGTCAGGAGCAGATTTCCTAACCGGATATGCTTGTCAATCGCCGGTTTATATAACGCATACAGATTTTCCCCGTACCGGTTGTAATAGTCCTCCAGGTTCATTCCTTCCTTCAGACGCAATCCCATCATCACCGCTTCGAAACACTCATCCGTATGCGAAAGAACCGTCTCTTCGCGCTTCACGCCATCCAGATACTGTTTCAGATTCCGGGTATTGTCGTAACGGCAATGGTTTTCCTTTCCGCTTGCCCCCATCCCGACACCATAGAAATCATCGTAATGCCAGTATCCGGTATTGTGTAAGGATACGTTCCCGTTGCGCGCAAAATTACTGACTTCATACTGTTCAAACCCATGTTGCTGCAGATACGCAATCGCCATTTCGTATAAATCGCACTCCAGATCTTCATCCGGTTTTTCCACCTGCTGTCTTCCCCAGACGGAATGCGGTTCGATGGTTAAGGAATACAGCGAAACGTGTGTAACCGGCAGGGAAACCGCAATCTGTAAATCCTCCATCCAGTTTTCTTCTGTCTGTTTGGGTACACCATACATCAGATCGATGGAAATGTTCGTGATTCCCGCCCTACGCAAACTGTCAATGGCCTGCCGTATGGTTTTTTCATCATGACGGCGGTTCATTGTCTTCAGGATTTCACTCTGAAAACTCTGTACCCCCAGACTGACCCGGTTCACACCATTCTCTGCCCATAACACAGACAGTTTGTCACATACGTTCTCCGGATTTGCCTCCATGGTAAACTCTTCCGCTTTCCCAAACCGTCGCAACGTCCGTAATAACGTTTCCTGTTTGTCATACGAAAGACAACTCGGTGTTCCTCCCCCGACGTAGACGGTTTGGACGGGCAAATCCGGCAGACGCTCTAATTCTTCCGTAATCCGCTTCAGCCATTGTCCAGTCAGGACTTCATTTTTCACAACACGCGCAAAATCACAATACGAACAGATGGCATCGCAAAACGGCACGTGAACGTACAGATGTTTCATTCTACCGGTCCTCCCTTAGTTACATTACCAAAAAAATACCTGTATTTCTACAGGTATTTTATTCTGCTGCTTTATTGGCTTCGCGATACGCTGCCCGGCGTTCCAGGGATGTCAGATACTTTTTCCGTAACCGGATATTATCCGGTACGACTTCCACCAGTTCATCGTCTTGAATATACTCGAGCGCC
>JABUSI010000329.1 GCA_021442745.1 Erysipelotrichaceae bacterium
CAGAAACACGGATACGGCAGTTCTTCCGGAATCACGATTTCCCCATCCAGAGAAATCAGCCATTCCGGCGCCGTCGGCAAATCGAACTGATGTGCCAGTGCACTTTGTACGGACTTATCCATAAAATGCGTAATCGCACCCTGCTTGTTTCCCACGATATACGGCATTAAAAACCGCGTAGACAAGACATCACGGTTCCGGTCAATCAGACTGGACGTATAGTCATCCGTAGGGAACAACACCAGCGTTTCCGTTGCACTTTCGTATTCCTTCATCAGCATATTGACAATATCTTCATCGTATCTTCCGACAATTTCCATGACCTTGGAAACATATTTGCTTCCTTTTAACACATGCGATTCATTTTCTGTCTTGGCGACATAAAACACATCCAATGTATATCCGTTCACACCCAGAGAGCGGATCACTCCTAACGGTGTGGAATGATTTTTACCCAATACTACAACACGAACATTTTCTTTCATACTAAAGTCCTCTCATTTATCGCATACCGTGTTTATTATACCATTGATTATTCCGTTGGTAAAAAGAAAAACGACGGAACACCCCGTCGTTACTCTTACATCTTACTGATAAATGCCATGTATGCTTTATACGTTTCGTAAATATCCAGCTTGGAAGTAATTTCCCAAGGTGCATGCATACTCAATACCGGTACACCGCTGTCAATGACGTTCATATTGTACTGGGCTACGATATAGGCAATGGTTCCGCCTCCACCGCAATCCACTTTACCCAGTTCTCCGGACTGGAACGCAATGTCTTCTTTTTCAAAGACATCACGGATCTTCGCAATGAATTCCGGATTGGCATCGTTACATCCGCCTTTACCACGGGAACCGGTGTACTTGTTGATGCAGATTCCTTTTCCCATATATGCCGTATTCATCGGTTCATTCACCTGCGGGAACGTCGGGTCAAACGCAGCCGATACGTCGGAACTTAACATATTGGAGTTATTGAAACATCTGCGGATGTTCAATGCGCTGTATCCGCCGCACAATTCCATCAGTTCCATCACAGCCGTTTCAAAGAACATACTGTGCATTCCCGTTGCCCCGATACTGCCGACTTCTTCCTTATCCACCAGAACACAGCATGTCGTTTTTTCCTGACATCCGCCGTCCAGCAATGCCATCAATGACGTATACCCGCACACTCTGTCATCCTGTCCGTATCCCATAACCATACTGCGGTCCAATCCGTAATCTCTTGCCGGACCTGCCGGAACCATTTCCAGTTCCGCACTCATAAAATCATCTTCTTCAATGCCGTACTTTTCCTTCAGAGAAGTTAAGATTGCCGCCTTTACCGCATCCTTTTCTTCCTCCTTAGCCGGAATCGTACCGAAGGTAATGTTCATTTCTTCCCCTTCAATAATCTTCGCAGCCGGCTTTTCCATCTGTCCTGCAGCCAGATGCGGCAACAAATCCGTAATACCCAATACCGGATCGTCAGGGTCTTCCCCGATGACCACGTTTACACACGTACCGTCTTTCTTGCAGACAACCCCGTGCATGGCAAGCGGCATGGCTACCCACTGGTATTTCTTCACACCACCATAATAATGCGTCTTCAAAAGCGCAATACCCTTGTCTTCATACAGAGGGTGTTGCTTCAGGTCCAAACGCGGAGAATCGATGTGAGCACCTAAGATATTCATACCGGTTTCCAGCGGTTCATTCCCAATCGCAAACAAAACCAGATCCTTACCCTTGTTGTCGTAATACACCTTATCTCCCGTATGCAACGAAACACCGCCCGCAATGCAGTCTTTCAGATCTTTGAATCCGTACTGTTTCGCCAGACGGATGCCTTCCGCTACACATTCCCGTTCCGTCTTGCACACGGAAATATACTTCTTATACCCTTCGTTGAACGCCATCAGTTTGTTCAAAGACGATTCATCATATTTTTCCCAGACTGTTTTCATACTTACTCTTCTTTCTGTTTGTTGTACCATCCCAATATCCCGTCTCTTTTTACGAAATACCGGTCTTCGGTTTCCCGATATACATATAATATGTCACCCGGTTCAATGTGCGGATGATAATCGGTAACGTCCCACACTCTTGTTCCGCTTGCCGTGTGATATACATCTTCCTTGTATACCCACATCTTGTATCCGGAACTGATATGCCGTACGTATACCTTCTGCTTTGTTTCTTCCAGAACTTCCACCGCATTGTCACAATACACAATGCTGCGGTATTCCGTACTTTCTTTCTGCGTATGATCGGCCACATACAGCCATCCCATTTCCGAAACAACCCAGTCAAACTCCATGGTTGTTACATCGTTGATGACCACCAGATTCAACTGCCCGTCACTCTTTACGTTATTGCCCCCGTCCAGAGACAAAACACCATTCTGATAACGCGGATTGCAGTTCATCTTCTTCTCACAATAATTGACCGTCGGCCAGTGTCCGACCAAAATCGGCCGGTCCAGCTGCGGTTTATGATATTCATACGCATCCTGACGAAGACATGCCGAACGGTCGTTTTCCGTCACATTCGGATTGTTCATTCCCGCATGACACGCATATAAATACGGATCTTCCAGAATATCCGGCAGATTGTTCAGCCATTCCATCAGATACCCGAATTCCTGTACCATCTTTTCATGGTCAAAATTCTCTGTCGTCATTCCCAGCCGTTCCATCATTTCCTGAAACGTACTGTTTTCATGATGACTGATGTGATCCAGAACCTGTTCCCTATCCCGGAACTTCTCCAGAATCCACACTTCACAGTTTCCTTTTGTCGCATATACCGGTCCTCTTAAAGACATACGGTATATCTTCTCCAATACTTTTAAACTTCCCGAACCTTTTTCTACCATATCTCCCACAATCAATAACTGATCCGAATCGTGATAACCCGCCTTCTGCAGCACTTCGTTAAACCCGGTATAGTTCCCGTGAATATCCGAAATGGCCAGAACGCGCTTTGCCGGATCCAATTGAATGGAAGAAACCTTTGCGTACGTTATATGCTGCGGGTTGCCGTTTGCAGCCACGTTGCTTCCTCTTCGTTCATAAATGGTAGTAAGGTCTTGTAAACGTAAGCATGGTAATCGTTCAGCCACTTACGTTCGCTCTTTGTCATTTCTTCCGGTAAAATCGCATCCAGATCAATCGGACATACGGTTAACGTTTCAAACCCCATAAACTGTCCGTATTCGTTCTTTCCGCGCTTTTCACACACAACTTCGTTTTCCACCCGGATTCCGTGACTGTTTTCAATATATACGCCCGGTTCAATGGTCGTAACCATACCGGCTTCCATCACACAGCTGTCATTGCGTTCCGGAACGATTCTCCACCGAAAGCCGTTCGGTGCTTCATGAATGTTCAGCAAATATCCGACACCATGTCCCGTACCGCACTGATAATCGATATCAATATCCCATACCGGTCCTCTGGCCAGAATATCCAGATTCAGACCTCTGCAACCGTACAGGAACTGTGCCTTGGAAATCCCGATCATGCCTCTTACCACACGGGTATAATGATCCTTCCACAGATCACAGATATCCCCCAGTAAAATCGTCCGGGTAATGTCCGTAGACCCCTGCCAGTACTGTCCGCCGCTGTCTACCAGATACATGCCGCTGTTTTTCATATACACCGGCTTATCCTTGCTTGGGGAATAATGCATCATTGCCGCATTGGCATTGTACGCCCCGATCGTACCGAACGAACCGCCGAAACAGTTTTCATTCTGTGCCCTGAACCAGGACAGTTTTTCCGCAGCTTCCCATTCGGTGATTTCCCGCTTTTGGATTTCGTGTTTCAGCCAGTAAATAAACTTCGTAACCGCCACACCGTCCATAATATGACACTGCCGTAAATTCGCAATTTCCGTTTCGTTCTTGATGGCTTTCATCAAAACTTCCGGATTATCCGCGCATACACTGTTTTTAATCAGCGCACTCAACGCATAATTGACCTTTTTCGGATCATACAATACCGTTTCGGTAATCGTCTTCATATCTTCATAAATATCGTTATACGGCCGGATTTCCACACCGTCTTTTGCCAATGCTTCCCTGACACTCGCCGGTACTTTCTTTTCATTGACATACCACGTCATCGTATCCATACCAATCAGCGCATAACTCAGTACCACCGGACTGGCAACCGAATCCGTTCCCCGTACGTTCAATACCCAGCAGATATCATCCAGTGTCGTCAGCACATGATATTCCGCCTGCCTGTTCTTCATTTCTTCCCGTACCCGGTTCAGTTTGGACGCACAGGATTCCCCGGACCACTTTTCTTCCAGAATGTACACTTCCCCATCCGGTAATCCCGGACGATCGGTCCAGATTTTACCGACCACATCATCCGTAATCGCAAAGTTCACACCCGGTAAGGCTTCTTTCAGTTGGTTTGCGTACAGACTGTTGACGACTCTTCCGTCAAATCCCAGACACATACCTTCCTGTAATACACCCTGTAAGAATTCCGTAACCGTCGGTACACCTTCCTGTCCCATCCGGTACAACGTAACCGTCGTATCCTTCAGCTGGTTCTCCGCCTGAATAAAATATCTTCCGTCCGTCCAGAGTCCCGCATGGTCCATCGTTACCACCATCACTCCGGCACTTCCGGTAAATCCGCTCATATACTTTCTGCACGTAAAATACTCGCATACGTATTCACTTTCATGAAAGTCCGCCGTCGGAATGTAATAGGCATCCATCGACAATTCTTTCATTTGTTTCCGCAATGCTGCCAGACGTTCTTTAATCATGTTTGTCTCCCCCTTAAAAAACGCGTATGCTAACATTATACACATCCGACTGCACAAAAAAAAGACGGATAACCGCCTTTTATCGAAACAACAGAAAATATGCCAGAATCACGTTTCCCAGGATAATCCGGTACCATCCGAAAATCCGGAAACTGTGGTTACGGACAAATGCCATCAAGCCTTTGATAACCAGTAAGCTGACCGCAAAAGCCACCACGCATCCCGCAAACAGAACGCCCAGTTCCAATGCCGAAAAATGCAAGCCGACCTTCAGAACGTATTTCAGTAATTTCAAGGCACTTGCCCCGAACATCACCGGAATCGCCATAAAGAAACTGAACTCCGCTGCCACCGGACGCGCACATCCCAGTAAACTTGCACCCAGAATGGTGGAACCGCTGCGCGAAGTCCCCGGAATCAGGGCCAGCATCTGATAACACCCGATGCCCAGTGCCTTACCAAAAGTCATCTGTTCGGCCGTATTCACCTGTGGTTTTACCTTCCGGTTTTCAATCGCGATAAACAATATACCGTAAATAATCAATGCCAGTGCTACCGTAACCGGATTGTACAGCAGTTCGTCAATCACATCATCAAACAGCAACCCGACAATCGCCGCCGGTACGGACGCTACCAATACTTTTCCCCACAGAATCCACGTATTTTTCTTTTCTTCCCTGTCCTTCTTAAAGGAAAACGGGTTCAGTTTTGAAAAATACAGGACAACGACAGCCATAATGGATCCCAATTGAATAATCACCAGAAACAGATTCACAAACTCTTCGCTCAGCTGCATCGGGAGAAATTCATTGACCAGAATCATATGTCCGGTCGAACTGACCGGCAACCACTCCGTGATTCCCTGTACGATTCCCAGTATAATCGCTTTGATAATTTCTAACATAGAAAGCCCTCTTTGATAAGTTATAGTATAATATTTCTTTCCATTTGAAGCAATTTCAAAAGTACTATATAATAGTAAAAAAGGTGATGACTATGATCAAACGAAAATTCTATGCATTTTTTTATCTGCTGTTATTGACGGCAGGTTATGTGGCGTTCTGCTTCTTCATCAAAGAGCCGGACAGTCTGCATTATATTTCTTTACTGTTTATTACCATCGGTACCTTCCTCGTATTTTTCTTCCCGGTATACTATCCGCGTAAGGAAATCGTAGGCGGATGGATGCGCTACCGGCTGTATCTGGTAACCGGTCTGTATCTGGGAATTGTCATCGGATGCAGTTACGTATTCAGTTATGTGCTGGAATGCCCGGACAAAGTGTATTTTATCGGTCATATCATCGGACTGGCAGTGGAAATCAGCCTGTTGTGGGCTGCCACCAAATACACAAAGAAACCGAAGGAAATCATAAAAGAAGTCTACGTGCCGCAACCGAACCCGGCTATTACCGGGCAGGAAATACCGGCTATTACCGAAGGAGAATCACCGGATGAATCTCTCTAGAAACGAAGTATCCGCAACCCGTTCCCCATGGGACGGTACTGATAAAATCAGCAGCTGGCTGGAAGACAAAGCGAAAGAAGGATGGTTTGTCGATTCCTTTTCCTTCAAAATGTTCAATTCCGTCATTTCCTTCCACTTTGTACGCTGCAAGCCGGTACAGGCAACCATCGTCTACGAAGAAGTCTCTTCCATTTTATGGAACCAGAAAAACTACGAAGACGAATTACCGGAAGACTGCCGGTTTGTATGGAAAGCCGAAAACTATGCCATCTATACCGACACCATACCGGAACTAGTCGATGACGACATCAAATAAGAGCCACGAAATATCATCGTGACTCTTTTCTTTTACTTGTTTTTATCAAAAATAATCTTCATTCCCTTGAATGCCAGATCCGGATCGTAATACTGAATCACATCCGTATACGGCAAGCAGACTCTTCCCAGTCCGCCGGTTGCCACTACCGTGCAATCCACACCGATTTCCTTTTTCATCGTATTGATGATATATTCCACCGAACCGATATAGCCGTATACCAGACCTGCCTGCATGGAAGTCACCGTGTTTTTCGCCAGGATGCTATCCGGCTTTTTGATTTCGATTTCCGGTAACTGAGCAGCCTGTCCCCACAAGGCTTTTCCGCTGATTTCAATACCCGGAGCGGTAATGCCGTATTCAAAGACACCCTTTTCGTTAACGTAATCGTACGTGGTTGCCGTACCGAAATCACACACAATCACCGGTCCGCCGTAAATCTGATACGCCGCTACCGCATCCACAATCCGGTCCGCTCCCAAACTCTTCGGATTATCAATATGAATGGAAATTCCCGTCTTGATTCCCGGACCCACAATCATCGGTTCGCAATTGAAATACTTCCGGATGGAATTGTTCAGGGAATACATGATATTCGGTACTACGGAAGAAATGATGACATCCGTCACATCCTTCGGATCCAATCCCTTCACCTGCAGCATATTGCACATCGCAATGCCGAATTCATCCGAAGTACGAGGACTCTTGGTTGTCATCCGGAAGGAGCCGACCAGATTGTCCCCGTCATATACACCCAGCGTAATGTTGGTATTTCCTACGTCAATTGTCAGTAAACTCATGCGTCTTTCTCCTTTCGTTTTTCCGCAACGATTTTACACAGTTCATATGCCACGTCCTCTTTGGACATCAGTGGCAATGCCGTTTCTTTATCCTGTTCAATGATGGTGACACGATTGCTGTCAACCGCAAACCCCGCACCTTCTTCGCGCAAGTCGTTTACCACAATCATATCGAGATTCTTTTTATTCAGTTTTTTACGGGCATTGAACAGTACGTTTTCCGTTTCCATCGCAAAGCCGCACAATACCTGTTTTGCCGGTTTGTGCGCTCCCAGATGCGCCAGAATATCCGGATTGCGCTCAAGTTCCAGTACCAGTTCGCCATCCCCTTTTTTCATTTTTTCCTTTGCGACGGTTTTCGGACGGTAATCCGCCACCGCTGCCGCCTTGATGATAATATCCTGTGTTTCGGATACTGCACAGATGGCATCCATCATCGACCGGGCACTGGTTACCGGTACATACGTAACCCCATACGGTACCTTCAGATGGTTCGGTCCGGCCACCAGCGTCACGTCCGCACCGCATCTTTGTGCCATCTTCGCAATCGCAAAGCCCATTTTCCCGGACGAATGATTGGACAAAAACCGCACCGGATCCATCGCTTCGATTGTCGGTCCGGCTGTCACAAGCACATGATATCCCTTCAGACAGTCATCCGTAAAACACGCCCGTTCAACCGCATCAAACAGATCTTCTACGCTTGCCAGTTTTCCTTTTCCCGTATCCCCGCAAGCCAGTCTTCCGCTTTCCGGTTCAATGATTTCCATCCCGAACCGCCGGCATTTTTCCAGATTCTCCTGTGTCACCGGATTTTCATACATCGCCGTATTCATTGCCGGCGCAATCAGTTTCTTACACTTCGCTGCCAGAAACGTCGTCGTCAGCATATCATCCGCAATCCCATTGGCAACTTTGGCAATGA
>JABUSI010000341.1 GCA_021442745.1 Erysipelotrichaceae bacterium
ATCTTCGTATACCAGTGCAGTCCTCTTTTTCTCTTTGGCTTTGGTTTCGGGGCAGGTTGTTTTGTCTGCTTTTCCTGAATGGAATCGAAATTATTCTGACTCATTCGTTTCACCTCCCGGTTCCACTACATAAGGATCCGTTGCCGTTCCGCTTCCGGATACGATCACAACGTCTCCCTTCATACAGATCATCGGTCGTATCTGATATTTCACGTCAAGGGTCGTTGCGTACCAGGTACCTTTTTCGGTTAACACGTAGACCAGCTTATCCGTTTCCTTGTTGTACATGGACGTAAAGATATTCATATACTGATCCAGGTAGAGATTGCTGATATTCGGTAATCCGACGTACGCCTTCACCGTTTTTTCAAACGCATTGGTGTATTCGTATTCGCCCAGCGTACTGAACGAACCGAGATTCCAGGTATTCTTGACCAGATACGATTCATATTCCGGCAGTTTTTCCAGATACGTATTGTTCAGGTATTTTCCAATACCTTCCTTGGTTGTGTATGTACTGCTGCTGCCGTATTTTCTTGTGTACGGGGTGCCGTCTTCGTTGGTCAGAACACCGTCCAGAAGAAGTATCGCATTGCCGTCTTTCATGCTTTCCACAATCCACTGACTGCCTCCGTATTGCACGTATTGCCCGCTGTAAATATCGGCAATCGTTTCCATACCGTTCATATCCGTCAGCGCATACGGATCCTTAGCGGTACCCGAACCGTATTCCGCCTTTGCCTGATACTGCAGTTTCAATACGACTTTTACCCCGAAAGTCTGAATGTGATTGGACGTACCGGAAATGTTTCCTTCGTCGTCGACATACCAGAAATCGTTGGTTCCGTTCTGACTTGCCAGCCAGAAACAATCACCGCTGTTCAGATATCCTTTGGCTCCGCCGTATTTCTTATAATCTTCCAGTGTCAGCAACCGGAACAACATATTCTGTTCACTCGGATAATCGCAGCAGATGCTGCTTAAATCGTCAATCTTATCCGCACAGTAGTTCTGTTCCATCAATACCGCATACGGCGATTCCAGCGTATCCTGGAACACACCGCTGTGTTCCTTGTCTTCCGTCGTATGTAACCATTCATACAACCGGCTTGACGGGAAATCCTCCCCATACAAAGTAAATCCCGTAACGGTTTCTTCGCTGACCATGGTAATACTGCCGAATTCGTCAATTCCCATCGCCCGGAACATTCTTCCGGAATAGGTAATGTAGTTGTTTACGGAACCGGCATTGAACGTATACGTACCGTCTCCGTTATCCACCAGACCGCTCTTGTCCATCAGATCAATCTTATCAATCATAATGGTCGACAAGGAATTCTGCGTCACCTGGTTGTTCCGCTTTTCTTCCAGAACCTTTTTATAGTGAATCAGCCGGTAACCGTACGTTCCCAGAATCGCCAGCACAAGAACCGTATTGATGATCATGAACGCAATCTGTCCCGGACCGACCCGTCTGCTTTTTCGTTTCGTCATAGTTTCTCCTTTCTGCAAGGAATCTTTTGTAGTATACCAAATTTCCTACAGAAGTTCTAACATTTCCTGCGGATTGTCCGCAGCTTTCACTTTATCCATCGCTTTTACGATGATTCCCGTTTCATCAATCAGATAGGTTGTACGAACCACACCCATGCTGACTTTCCCGTACAGTTTCTTTTCTTTCCATACGTCATATGCCTGAATAACCGTCAGTTCCGGATCGGACAACAAGGTAAACGGCAGGCCGTATTTTTCTTCAAACTTCTTGTGTGATGCCACGGAATCCTTGCTGACGCCTAATACGACGGCATCTTTTTCTTTAAACTGCGGATACAGATCCCTGAATCCGCAAGCCTGTGCCGTACATCCCGGCGTACTGTCTTTCGGATAAAAATACAGGATTACTTTTTTACCAAGATATTCCTGCAGGGAATGTTCGGTTCCGTTCTGATCCTTTAACGTAAACAACGGTGCTTTTGTGCCTGTTTCTAACATACTTTCTTTCCTTTCCTTGAAGTAAACAAAAAGACAAATCCCAGCGTCATCATCACAATACCGAGATAGAGTGCGGATGCATAGGAGTGTGTAAAATCATAAATATAGCCGACCAGAGACAACGATACGGCTCCGCCGAAGTTTACCGCAAAAGCAACCTTCGGATAATACTTCATATATCCTTCTTCCCCGAAGAACGTCCGTGTCAGATGGGCGGTTCCTACTGAGGAAATCGAATATACCGCACCGAACAGGAAGGATGCCGCATACATCACGACAACCGACGGTGCCATGACCAGTACTCCCAGTCCGGCAATACAGAAACTGATCATAATCAATGCGGAAACAACCGTTCCCAGTTTATCAATCAATACCCCGATAACCAGTTTGAATACGATATTGCCAATCATCGCGGCAGACACCAGCATTGCCCCGATGGCAGCGGAATATCCTAACGAATCCGCAAATCCCGGGAAGTGCTGGGCAACGTTCGCCATGAAGGAAATCATTAACGCAAACGCCAGGAAGGCGACAATCCCGCCGGTACATCCCGTTTTCGTTGTCTGTACTTTCTGAGAAACCTTTTCGTTTTCATCGTAATACGGCTGTAAGCCTTCTTCTTCCGGGCTCAGACAAAACGGAACCAGCAAGGAAGGTAAACAAAGCAATACCGTAAAGCCGGCTGCCGCAAAATACCCGGTTCTCCAGCCTAACGATTCAATCACGGCACTCAATACCGGAGACAGAATGCTTCCGACAATCCCGCATGTACTGTATACAACTCCCGTTGCCGTTCCGGCTTTGGACTTGAACCAGTTGTTGATAATGATCACCAGCGGCATGTTAAAGAAACAGCAACTGATACCCCGTAACGTTCCTAAGATATAGAATACGGGTAGCGAGTCGGTACAACCCATCAGCGCCGTACAACCGGCACAGACGATGACGGATACCAGCAGAATCGTATGGTATCGGAATCGTTTCAGAAAGAATGGCGCAAATAAGGACATTGTCGCTAAGCCCAATGACAACAGCGTCATATGGAAACTGAAATCACCGCGCAGAAATCCAAGGTCTTCACAAACCGGAGTATAGAAGACACCCGGCGTGTTTAACATGACGCCAATGGATGCACCCGCTAATCCCATGCACGCAACGACAACCCAAACGTGTTTCTTTTTCTTCATGCAAATACCTCCGCATACTTCATTATTGTACTACAAATCCGAATGTTTTTCTTGTATAATCAGTTTATTGATTGTAAGGTGAACCGTATGAAAAAAGAAACAGCCCCCGTGCTTGGCACGTTACTATTTTTAGGAATTTTTATCGCATTCTTCACGGTATTTGCGATCCCGATGGGAATCTCAAACATGTTGAATACACTGATGAATACCGCGTATGCCCTGTTGATGGATACCGCGTTTTATATTATGGCGATTGCCGTTTTAGCCGGTGCCATTTCGGCACTGTTTGCGGAATTCGGCGTCATCGATCTGTTAAACAAAGTACTGTCTCCGCTGATGAAACCGTTGTACGGGATGCCGGGAGCTGCCGCTCTGGGTATCGTCACAACGTACTTATCCGATAACCCGGCGATTCTGACCTTAGCGAAAGACAAGGAATACCGGAAGTTCTTCAAACAATACCAGGTACCGGCCTTAACCAATTTAGGGACGGCCTTCGGTATGGGACTTGTCATTACCACATATATGTTAGGGATCGGCGGTTCGATTGAAAACGTCGGAATGGCAGTATTGTGCGGCAATCTGGGAGCCATTGCCGGCTCCGTCGTCAGTACCCGTCTGATGCTGCATCACACTCGAAAGGCGTACGGTACCGAAGCCGAAGCGTTTACGGATGAAACGGACGTTGTCGTAAAAGAAGAAAAAGCGAAAAACACCGGATGGTTACGTGTTATGAATCCGCTGATGGAAGGCGGAGCGGAAGGTGTAAAAATCGGCCTGTCCGTGATTCCGGGTATTCTGATTATCTGTACCATCATCATGATGTTAACCAACGGTACCGGACCGGACGGACTGTATACCGGTGCAGCTTACGAAGGCATCGGCCTGTTACCTGCCATTGCCGGTAAAATCAGTTTCATCTTACAACCGTTGTTCGGATTCTCTTCTACCGAATGCATCGCCGTTCCGGTAACCGCCTTAGGTTCTGCCGGAGCTGCCATGGGTGTGGTCAGCCGTCTGATATCCGAAAACATTGCGGGGTTAAACGAAATTGCCGTATTCACCGCTATGTGCATGTGCTGGAGCGGATATCTCAGTACGCATGTTTCGATGATGGACGTGCTGAAAGCCAACGAACATACCGGAAATGCCATTCTGTGTCATACCTTAGGCGGCATCTTCTCGGGAATCGTTGCCCACTGGTTGTTCTTATTATTCACTACGATTTTATAAGTCATCTCCGGATGGCTTTTCTTTTACATAAAAAAGCCGCCATGGCTAACTGACGGCTTTACCAGCAGATGGGATATTGGCTGCTGCTGTACAAGAAGTATGCTCTTGTGATAGGATTATATCATCATAAAACCATAGAAAATATGCATATATGAGCAATTTACTATGGTAAAATCACCGAGGTACTTTTTATGGCCATTTCCCGATGCTCCGTACAATCCGAAAAACGGCAGTCCGTACAATCCGTAACCGATATCGATTATTCGTGTAAAGAAGACATCATTCACGGTACGTCCGTATTCCCCGTTGCTATCTATCAGGATGACATTGAAAAAGAAGAAGTTTTGTGGCACTGGCACGAAGAAATGGAAGCCGGTACTGTCACCAACGGGTTCATTCAGCTGGAAGTCTGCGGAAAAATGTTCATTCTCGGTACCGGCGATCTGTTCTTTATCAATTCCGGTGTCTTGCACTCCGTAGTCAACCCGTTTCCGAACAGACCATCCGAATTACAATCCCTCGTATTCGATTCCTCCTTAATCGGTAACGAAGGAAGCATCTTCTACAACAACATCCTCGATCCCCTGATTCATAATCAGCGGCTTTCTGAGCGTATTATCCGGAAAAACGATCCGCAGGCAGATGCCCTTCTGCACATGTTACAGACGGCGTGGCATGCAATCAGCGAGGAAACCGAAGACTATTACCTGATTGCACGCAACGAACTGTCCCGGTTTTTATCTCATATCGCAAAAACTTCTTACAATCTGCCCGAACAGCCGGATACTGCCCGGCAAACCCGGGTACACACCATGCTGAAATACATACACGACAATTACGAACAACGGATTACCCTGGAGGATATCGCCGGTTCTGCTTCCGTCAGCGTCAGCGAAGCGTTACGTTGTTTCAAAACGACGCTGAACGTTTCTCCTGTCCGGTATCTGAAAAAATACCGGTTATCCAGAGCCGCGCAGCTGTTAACGGAAACGGACAGACCGGTTACCGAAATCAGCGAGCTGTGCGGATTTTACGATGCAAGTTATTTTACGGAACAATTCCGTTTATGGAAAGGATGCACACCTTCCCAATACCGCAGAAAATGAAAAGGGGCTGTGAAACAGCTCCTTTATTTACATAAAGTATAAATATTATGTAACGCCTGATACGCTTTGGTGTATGTCGGACAGGCATCTTCCGGAATGGTGAACTGATTGGTAATCTCTGCGATTTTCTCTATCCGTTCTTTTACGGCATTATTGTCGTTTGCGTTTACAGCTTCCGTTAGTTTTTCATACTGAGTAAGTACTTCCCGCAATTCCGGATGATGGTCGGAATGTACTCTTGTTACAACCGGTAAAATCCGGTTCAATTCGGTAATCAATGGTTCCATGGTTTCCTCCTATTTGATTTCATAGCCTAAGCCGGTAATCACTTTGTATAAATCTTCCAGTGACGTCTTTGTTTCGTCATAGTCCACCTTTGCCTTGGATGCATTGTATAACACCGTGGCATCGTTAACTCCCGGTGCTTTTTTCAATGCCGTTTCAATCTTGGTAGCACACATCGGACATACTAATTCTTCCAGTTGAATGGTCTTTTTCATGTTACTTCTCCTTATATAGTAATAATCGCATCGCATTCAGGATTACGACCATAATGCTTCCTTCGTGCACAAGCATTCCGATTCCCATATGGATAAATCCGGCAAACAAACCGGTTAACAGAAACAGAACGGCCGCAATCGCAATCGCGATGTTTTCGTACATAATCCGGACGGTTTGGTTGGCCAGGCGATAACTCATCACAATCTTCCGCAGATCACTGCTGACCAGTACGACATCGGAACATTCAATCGCTACGTCCGTACCGGAACCGATCGCAATGGCACTGTCTGCAATCGCCAATGCCGGGGAATCGTTAATGCCATCCCCTACAAATGTTACTATGTGACCCTGTTTTTGTAAATCCTTAAGCAGGTTCAGTTTCTGCTCAGGCAACAGTTCCGCATCGTAACCATCCAGTCCCAGTTCTTCTGCGACAATAGCTGCCGTATCGGCATTGTCCCCCGTTAACATCCTGACCGTATTCACATGCTTCCGCAATTCCCGGATACAATCCTTTGCGCTCTCTTTCATCGTATCCCGGATACCGAACAATCCCGTAATTTTCTGATCCACACTGCAGAATACCAGACTGCATCCTTCCGACGATAATCGTTTTGCATCAGATACCATCTGCCCGGTAAGTTCCGCATGCTGTTCCGTCATATACTTCAGAGAACCGACAAGAACCGTCTTTCCGTTCACGGTTCCGTGCATCCCTTTTCCTTTTTCCGTATCCGCATCATCCACCGGTATTACGGTACTTTCTTTTCCGTATGTTGTGATGGCTTTCGCCAGCGGATGGTCGGAACAGGATTCCAGCGACACCGCATACCGCAGGCTGTCCGGTTCGTATTCAATATATTCATCCACCACCGGATACCCGTTGGTCAGCGTACCCGTTTTATCAAACAGAAAGACATCGGTTTTCGCAAAAGTCACCAGCGAATCCCCGCCTTTTAATAAAATCCCGTTCTGTGCCGCTTTTCCGATACCGGCAACGGACGCAATCGGTGCACCGATGACCAATGCCCCCGGGCACGCGAGTACCAGTACCGTAATCGCCGTATCCAGATTTTTCGTAAACACAAGTACGAGCGCAGAAAGCACAATCACTGCCGGTGTATACCATTTCGCAAAAGAATCAATAAAGCGTTCCACCGGTGATTTTGCATCCTGTGCTTCTTCCACCAGCGCGATGATTTTCGAGAATGTGGTATCTTCCCCGACACGGGATGCCCTCATCCGTAACGTACCGGATTGCAGGATGGTTCCGCCATACACAAAATCACCGGTGGAACGTGCAATCGGCCGGGATTCTCCGGTAATTGACGCCTGATCCGCATACCCCGTTCCGGATACCACATACCCGTCTACCGGAATCTGACTGCCTGTACGAACCAGTAAAATATCGTCGATTTCCACTTCGTCGATATCGATTTCTTCCGGTTCGTCATCCGTGATACGAATAGCTGTTTTCGGTGCCATAGCCGTTAATTCCTTGATGGCACTTCTTGTTTTCTGCATTGTCTTGGATTCCAGATACGTTCCTACCTGAAACAGACACGTAACAATTGCCGCTTCCGAATATTCGTGAATGATAAATGCCCCGGCTACCGCAATGGTTACCAACAGTTCAATCGATACCGTTTTGAACTTCAGGGATTGTATCGCTTTGACCGCAATCGGAAAACCGGCAAGTATGGTACCCGAAACATACAGAACGGTTATCCACACGCCCGGTTGAATCTTCTCTGCCACTATCGCTGCCACGGTGCAACCGCATGCAACCCACATGCACGGAGTACTGTATTTTTTTATCCATTTATTCCATTTCATCATCGGTTTCTCCCAAAATAAAATGACACATCCCTATGCCATTTTATTCCGTAAACTGATTCCATGGATATTGCCATTCGGGACGGCATGCATACTGCTTGTTAACACCATTATACAGGAATTGGCAAGCACTCGACCATAAACTTACTTCACAACGGTTATCCTTGCTGCCATATTTTCCATCACCGACCAGCGGATGTTGCCTTGACGCAAACTGTACCCGGATCTGATGGGTTCTTCCGGTATGCAGATGCACTTCCACTAAACTGTTTGTATCATTTGTATCCAGTACGACATAATCCAGTATGGCTTCTTTTACCCCTTTGCGCAGTTTCTTCACTACGAAGGTTTTGTTTCTGGTTTTGTCATGATACAGATAATCCGTTAACGTTGCCTGC
>JABUSI010000055.1 GCA_021442745.1 Erysipelotrichaceae bacterium
TCCCTGGCTTTTATTAAAATGCTGCAGGAGTTTGACGAGAAGCTGGATACAATGACGCTGGATGATTTACAGAATCTGCAGACGGAACATATTTATAAGAAAATTCACGCATCCCACGTAAACATCCTTGCGAAAAACCAGCAAGGTGTAAAATCCATCTATGAACTGGTTACGTTGTCACATACGAAGTATCTGACGTATTCGGATAAAGCGGAAGGAAAAGAGGCGGGTGTAAAAACAGCGGAAGCCCGGATTGTCCGCAGTGAGATAGCAGCCAGAAGAGAAAATATTCTGGTCGGAAGCAGCTGTTATAACTCCGATTTGTTTGAACTGGCAAGAAACCGTTCCCAGAAGGAACTGGAAGATGCCATGAGTTTTTATGATTACATTGAAGTTCAGCCACTGGGAAATTATATACGTATTGTCGATGAACGGTCTACTTTTACACAGAAACGTTTGCAGGAAGTTGTCGAAAACGTGATTTATACGGCAAAACGTTTAGGTAAAACCGTGGTCGCAACCGGTGACAGTCACTATATCGATCCGGAAGAGAAACTGTTACGGGATATCTATATTCATGCAACCAGAATCGGAGGAGCTCGACATCCGTTATATGACCGGTCCCATACCAAAGAAGCACCGGATCAGCATCTGAAAACTACAGAGGAAATGCTGGAAGAGTTTTCTTTCTTACCGGAAGAACTGGCTTACGAGATAGTTGTTACCAACACAAACCGGATTGCCGCTCAGTGTGAGAGAATGTATCCGCTGATGGAAGAACTGAAAACGCCTTCCATCGAAGGATGCGAAGAAAAACTGGCTAAGGAAATCTATGATACCGCATATTCCATTTACGGAAATCCGTTACCGGAAATCGTAGAAGCACGTATTGAAAAAGAACTGGGTTCTGTCACAAAGCATGGTTTCTCTGTTCAGTACTATATTGCGCATCTTCTGGTAAAACGATCCAGAGAAAACGGATATGTCGTAGGAAGCCGTGGTTCCGTCGGTTCCAGTTTTATAGCGACGATGGCAAATATTACGGAAGTCAATCCTTTGGATCCGCATTACATTTGTCCGAAATGCAAGCATTCCGAATTCTTTACTCATGGTGAATATCCGTCCGGTTTTGACTTGCCGGAAAAGAAATGTCCGCAATGCGGTACAGTAATGCGCGGTGACGGCCATTCCATCCCGTTTGAAACATTCCTGGGATTCAAAGGTGACAAAGTACCGGATATTGATCTGAACTTTTCCGGAGAGTACCAGGCACAGGCACAGGCACAGATTAAAGAAGTGTTTGGTGACGGTTACGTATTTGCGGCCGGTACCGTCGCTACGGCATCCGATAAAACCGCATACGGGTATGTAAAGAAGTATTGCGAAGAAAACAATATTACCTTCAACAAACAGAAGATGGATTATCTCGGTCATTTATGCGAAGGTGTGAAACGTACGACCGGACAGCATCCGGGTGGAATTGTTGTATGTCCGAAAGAGTATGAAATTCATGATTTTACACCGGTACAATATCCGGCCAATAACCCGGATTCCGAATGGATGACAACTCATTTTGCGATTAAAGATATTCATGACAACATTCTGAAACTGGATATCCTGGGTCACGTGGACCCGACAGCCATGAAAATGCTGCGGGATCAAAGCGGAATCGATCCGGTAACCGTACCGATTAACGACAAAGAAACCATGAGTCTGTTCTCAAGTACAGAAGCTTTACATTTACTTAATCCGGAACAACCGTATCCGGATGCAACCGGTGCGGCAGGTTTACCGGAATTCGGCACACCGTTTATCCGGGGAATTCTGGAAATGACACGTCCGACAACATTTGCCGAACTGGTATCATTAGCCGGTCTGACGCACGGTACCGATGTATGGTTAAACAATGCCAAGGACCTGATTGATGCCGGCATCTGTACGCTGAAAGAAGTCATCGGATGTCGTGATGATATTATGGTCTACCTGATACAGAAGGGATTACCGCCGGTTGACGCTTTTAATATCATGGAAATCGTACGTAAAGGCAAATGGCTGAAACAAACCAAGGAAAAGCAGAACGAAATGATTGCGCTGATGAAAGAGCATGACGTTCCGGACTGGTATATCGGTTCCTGTACCAAGATTAAGTATATGTTCCCGAAAGCCCATGCCGTAGCCTACGTTATGATGTGTATCCGAATCGCCTGGTATAAGGTGCATATGCCGCAATATTATTATTCCGTATTCTTCAGTTGTCGTTGTGATGCATATGAAATAGAAACCATGGCAGGAGGAATTGAAGCGGTGTATAACCGGATGACAGACATCAAGACACGCTCGGAAAGCAAGGACCGTGCCATATCCTCTACAGTTACCAACAAGGAAGAAAGCTTGTATTCCGCTTTGGAAGTCGTGTATGAAATGTATCGAAGAGGGTATTCGATTACCAACATTGACATCAATCGTTCGCATGCCACACAATTTACCGTAGATCCGGATGACAGTCATAAGATTATTCCGCCGTTTACGGCGATGGACGGACTGGGAGAAGCGGTAGGGATTTCCATTATGAAAGCCCGGGATGAACAACCGTTTATTTCCAAACAGGATCTCTCACAACGGACACAGTTATCCGGTACACATATCCAGAAACTGGAAGAAATGGGATGTCTGAAAGGAATGCAGGATACCAATCAGTTGAGTCTTTTCTGATTCGTACAATAAAAATGTCGTATTTATCGCATTTTTCACTTGCGTCAGATGAAGATATTTACTATAATACAGTACGTATAAGTTATTAAGGAGTGGGCAACCACTCCTTCATTTATGCAAAGAGGTGAACTATGGAACTCATTAAGAGAATCGAAACAATGATTGCACCCGTACTGAAGGAAGAAAACGTACAGTTGTGGTCCTGCGGTTTCAAACAGGAAAACGGTATGAAAATCCTGGAAATTGCGATTACGTTTGCGGACGGAGACATGGACATTGATACGTGCGCAAGTGTATCGGAGAAAATTTCGGAAATTCTGGATGAAGAAGATCCGATTGATTCCGAATACTATCTGGAAGTATGCTCTGCCGGAGCAGAACGTCCTTTGACGTCGATGGAACAGATTATGAATGCATGCGGACAATACGTGCACGTTGATCTGTTAACACCTTACAAAGGAATGGACAGTCTGGAAGGATATCTGGAAAGTGTGGAAATCGATACACTGAAGCTGGAGTATATGGACAAAGCCAGCAAACGCCATGCAACGATAGCTCACAATACTATTCAATTGATTCGTTTAGCTGTAAAAATGTAATGGAGGAAAGCTAAAAAATGAAGTATAAAGGTTTAATTGCTGCAATGCGGCAAATTGAAGACAACAATACCTTGTCTGAAGAAATCATCATTGATGCGATGAAAGAAGCATTGGCAAAAGCATATGCAAAACATACGATGCTTCCGGATGTACAGGTACGTGTGGATTTTAACCCGAAAGACGAACAGATTCACTTGTACCAGCAAAGAACGGTAGTGGAAACGGTTGATGATGATGAATTTGAAGTGTCTCTGGAAGATGCAAAGAAAATCAATCCGTTGTTTGAAGTGGGTTCTGTAGTGGAAGAAGAAGTCAGTATGGAAGGTTTTTCCCGTCAGGCTGTAACGTTAGTCAAGAACGTTCTGAAACAAAAAATCAGAGAAGCACAGAAACAATCCGTGTATGACGAATATATTGATAAACTGAGTGAGATTGTGATCGGTACCATTGATAAAGTGGAAGAGCGTTTCGTACTGGTACGATTGGACAAAGCGGTAGCAATGATGCCGAAGAATGCCCAGATGCCACAGGAACGTTACGTGGAAGGTCAGCCGATCAAGGTTGTCATCACGGAAGTAAACCGTGATACCAAGGGTTCTCAGGTACTGGTATCCCGTGCACATGCGGACCTGGTAAAACGTTTGTTTGAAAACGAAGTACCGGAAATCTATCAGGGAATCGTAGAAATTATGGCAATTGCCCGTGAAGCAGGCGAACGGACCAAGATGGCAGTTCGCTCCCATAAGGCAGAAGTCGATCCGATCGGTGCATGTATCGGACCAAGAGGCGCACGTGTACAGGTTGTCATCGAGGAACTGAAAGGTGAAAAGGTAGATATTTTTGAATGGAGCGATAACGTATCCGAATTGATTAAGAACGCTTTGTCTCCGGCAAAAGTCGTTGCCGTATTGCCTACGGAAGATCCGAAGAATCTGCTGGTTGTTGTGGAAGACGATCAGTTATCCCTGGCTATCGGTAAGAAGGGTAAGAACGTTCGTCTTGCCGTTACACTGACACAAAAGAAGATTGATATCAAGACACGTTCCGACGTTTTGGAAATGGGTATTGATATTGAAGCTAAACTGGCGGAAATGGCTGCCAAGGAAGCTGCAGAACGTTTGGCGAAGGAACGTGAAGAATTAGAACGTTTACAGGAACTCGAACGTCAGCGCAGAGAAATGGAAGCTGCACAGGCTGTGGAAGTAACGGAAGAAGTTACGGAAGAAGTTACGGTAGAAATCCACGAACAGCCTCAGGAGGAAGAAGTACCTTTGTTTGAAGAAGTTGCTCAACCTGAGGAAAAGGTAGTTGAAAAGAAGAGAAAGCCGAAACTGACAAACAAGGCTTCCGAATATGTTTCCAAGTTTGAAGCGTTGGCAGATGCTTCTAGTAACCAGCAGGCTCAACCGGTGAAAACGTACAAGAAGAAAGACTGGGATAAGAAAGATAAGGATGACGACCGTCGTCTGAAAGCTGCTGATCTCTTGAAAGATAAGGAATACGAAATCCGTCCGGAATATTCCGAAGAAGAACTGGAAGAAATCGAATATCAGGAAGAACTGAATGAAAATCAGTGGGACGAAGATATCGACTCTTACGAAGAATACGAAGAGTACTACGACTAGATTTTAAGGTGAACGTATGAAGAAAATACCTATGCGTAAATGCGTAGTCACTGACGAACGTTTACCGAAAAAAGAACTGGTACGAGTCGTGCGGACAACTTCCGGTACTGTTGAAGTGGACGTAACCGGAAGATTGAACGGAAGAGGTGCTTACATCAAGTTATCCGAAGAAGCCATTCAGCTGGCTAAAAAGTCAAAGGCACTGGACAAAGCGCTGGAATGTACGGTAGAGGAATCCGTTTATGACACATTAAGGAATATGCTTACAAACAAATAGAAAAAAGGAGGTTTTGAGTTTATGGCAAAAAAACCGGTAAACAAGAATAAAGGAAAAGGAAACCAGAAGAAATCTTACGGACAATCCTTTTCTTCCCCTAGAGAAGTCGTAAAAGAAGCGACGTATACGGATGGTATTACGGTTGGCGAATTGGCTGCCAAACTGAATCGTAATGCATCCGATATCATTAAGTTATTGTTTATGCTTGGAAATATGGTTACCATTAACAGTCCTCTGGATGAAGATACCATCCAGATGATTGCGATGGAATATAATGTAACCTTGACCAGGGAAGAAATTATTGATGAAAACAGTCTGGAAGACAACATTGTGGATGAAGAAGATACATTGAAGGAACGTCCTCCGATTGTAACGATCATGGGGCACGTTGACCATGGTAAAACCACATTACTGGACGCAATCCGGAAGACAAACGTTGTAGCGGGTGAATTCGGCGGAATCACCCAGCACATCGGTGCGTATCAGGTAGACGTCCAGGGAAAGAAAGTAACGTTTCTGGATACACCGGGACATGAAGCGTTTACCGCTATGCGTGCCCGCGGTGCATCTATTACCGACGTTGTAATAATCGTAGTTGCTGCAGATGACGGTGTAATGCCGCAGACAAAAGAAGCCGTTGACCATGCGCAGGCAGCCGGTGTACCGATTATTGTGGCAGTCAACAAGATGGATAAGCCGGGTGTTAATCCGGATAAGGTCATGTATGAAATGTCCGATCTGGGACTTATGCCGGAAGAATGGGGCGGAAGTACAATCTTTGTCAAACTGTCTGCTAAAACGGGTGAAGGTATTCAGGATTTGCTGGAAACCATCCTTGTAGTCAGTGAAGTGCTGGAATTGCGTGCAAATCCTGACAGACTGGCAATCGGAACGGTTATTGAAGCAAAACTGGATAAGGGACGCGGACCGGTTTCCACAGTATTGGTTCAGAAGGGAACTTTGAAAACAGGTGATCCTGTAGTCGTCGGCGCATGTTACGGTAAGATTCGTAAAATGACGGATGACAAGGGAAGAGAAATCAAAACGGCCGGACCAAGTAAACCTGTTGAAATTATCGGTTTGAGCGATGTACCGGTAGCCGGTGATAACTTCAAGGCGTTCGGAAATGAAAAAACCGCACGTTCCGTTGCCGAAAAACGTACACAGGACAAGATTGAAGCTGAACGTAAGGCAACGTCAGCCATGAGTCTGGACGATTTGTCACAACAGATTGCCGAAGGTAACATTCAGGAAATCAACCTGATTATCAAGGCTGACGTACAGGGTTCTGCGGAAGCTGTTAAGGATTCCATGAGTAAACTGGACGTGGAAGGGGTTCGGGTTAACGTAATCCGGGCAACTGCCGGTGCAATTTCCGAATCCGATATTATGCTGGCAAGCGCATCCAATGCGATTATTTATGGTTTTAACGTAAGACCGGATGCAAATATCCGTAAGAAGGCGGAAGAAGAAAAGATTCAGATTCGTCTCCATAACATTATTTACAAGGCTCTGGAAGAAATGGAAGCCGTTATGAAGGGTATGCTGGCACCTGTCTACGAAGAAGTCATCAGCGGTCAGGCAGAAGTAAGAAACCTGTTCAAAGTTTCAAAAGTCGGTACCATTGCCGGTTGTATGGTAACGGATGGTTCCATCAAACGGGAATGTGATGTACGTCTGATTCGTAACGGAGTGGTTATTTACAACGGTCATCTCGGTTCCTTGAAGAGATTCCAGGATGATGCCAAAGAAGTACAGCAGGGTTACGAGTGCGGTTTAACCATAGAACGGTATAATGATATCAAGGAAGGCGATATCATCGAAGCTTACTATTCTCAAGAGGTGAAATAAGCCTGATGGGATTAAAGAAACAGAGAATGGACGGAATTTTATTACGGGAAATATCGGATATCATTCAGTTTTCCATTAAAGATCCGAACATTGGTTTTGTGACAGTTACAGATGTGGATGTAACCGGAGACTTATCCATTGCGAGAGTATATATCACGACATTGGGAAAATCGGGAAATACCGAGAAAGCGTTGGAAGCACTTCAGCATGCCAAAGGTCATATTCGTTCGGAGTTGTCAAAGCGGCTTTCCATCCGTAAGTGTCCGGATATTCAGTTTAAGGCAGATACTTCGCTGGAACACGGAAACCATATTGCTCAGGTACTGAAAGAATTAAAAGAAACGGAATAAGCCGTTTCTTTTTTCTTTGTGGTATAATCGTATCAGTCAGGAGGAGAGACGATGGACGGTATTTTATTTGTAAGAAAACCAAAGGGAATGACTTCTTTTGATGTAGTTAACTCCTTGCGTCATACCTTGAAGACAAAGAAAATCGGTCATACCGGTACGCTGGATCCGCAAGCAGAAGGCATGCTGATAGTAATGCTGGGAAATTGTACGAAAATTCTCCCGTACATCAAAAACGATACAAAAGAGTACGTTGCATCCCTGCAATTCAAAGTCAGTTCTGATACAGAAGATATTTTCGGTTCGACAGTTTTTTATGAAGAAGAAACTCCGGATCTGGCGGAAGTGAAAAACTGTATCGAGACAATGACCGGAACGATGGAACAGATTCCTCCGATGGTCAGTGCCATAAAAGTAAACGGTAAGAAACTGTACGAATATGCCAGGGAAGGAAAAGAAATCGAACGGAAACCAAGGACAATTACCATTACAGAGATGGAATTTTTATCAATGAATAACGACACGGCAGCATTCCGTTGTGTTTGCAGTGCCGGAACATATATACGATCCTTGTGCACGGAAATCGGACACAGATTAGGTGTGCATGCCGTTATGAGTTCATTGATTCGTACCAGAATTGATGAATTTGATCTTACAATGGCAGATACTCTGGAAGATATTTCGGAGGGAAGGTATCATCTGCATACAAAGGAAGAACTGCTGAATAAACGATACCCGATTGTATACTGGTACAAACCGGAAACCATTAAAAACGGAAAACGTATACTCTTGCAGCAGGAAACCGATGAAACAGTCATGATAGCC
>JABUSI010000224.1 GCA_021442745.1 Erysipelotrichaceae bacterium
TTCGGACATACCCGGCGTACCAGACGCTGGGCAACAATACCCACTACGGCACCGGATACCAGAAACGGTTCAATTCCCATATCCACCAGACGATTGATGGAGGTTGCCGTATCGTTGGTATGAATGGTTGACAACACCAAATGACCGGTGATTGCCGAACTGATCGCAATTTCCGCCGTCTCACTGTCACGGATTTCACCGATCATGATAACATCCGGGTCCTGACGCAGAATCGAGCGCAATCCGGTCGCAAACGTCAGACCGGCTTTCGTATTGACCTGCACCTGATTGATGCCTTCCACTTTACGTTCCACCGGATCCTCTACCGTAACGATATTGATTTCCGGGCGCATCACTTCATGCAATACGGCATACAACGACGTTGTTTTTCCGGAACCGGTAGGACCGGATACCAGAATAACTCCATACGGATTTTTAATCATGTTCTTCAGAACTTCATAATTATGGGCGTCCAGTCCCAGATCGCTCAACTCGTTCAGTTTCTGCAAGGAATGCCCTAAAAGACGGATTACCATCTTTTCCCCGTATATGGTTGGCAGACTGCTTAAACGGATATCCAGAGTACGACCCGATACCGGTAAATCGATACGTCCGTCCTGAGGCATACGTTTTTCCGCAATGTTCATACCACTCATGATTTTCAGACGGGTAATCAGACCGTCATGCGCTTTTTTGTCCAGAGTGGTAAACTCCTGCAAAACGCCGTCAATCCGCAACCGCACAAGAGTTTTCTTCTCAAACGGTTCGATGTGAATGTCACTGGCACCCGTTTCGTATGCCTGTTTGATCAGGTTGTTGATGAACTTGACAACCGGAGCCTGATCCACACGTTCTTCCACCACTTCCGATGTTTTGTCTTCCTTAACGTCTTTTTCATACGCATCCTGCAGTTCCTTTAATGCGGTCTGCACGTTCAGACTTGCATAATTGGTCGAAATGGCATCTTCTATCATATCTTCCGGAGCCAGTATCAGTTCAACCGGAATCCCGCAGTTCGCACGGATATCTTCAAACGCATTCAAATCAATCGGGTCATTAATCGCAACCACCAGTGCATTGTCCTTAATCATAATCGGCATAATCCGGTACTTCTGGGCTATACTTTCCGGAACCAGCTGGGCAATTTCACGGGAAACGACAATTTCATCCTTACGGTAAACCGGAATATCAAAACGCTTGGACAACACTTCCAGTTTATCCGTTTCCGTAATCATTCCTAACTGAATCAGGATCTTTCCCAGACGGTTTCCGGGATTTTCCTTCTGATATGCCAGTGCTTCTTCCAGCTGGCTTTCCGTAATATATCCCATCTGCAGCATCAGTTGCCCGATGGGTACCTGTTTCATCTCCATAGAATATCCTCCTACTTGGTATAGAACGTGGCAGCGGATTTGTCTTCCATCTGCCGTCCGTGTAATTTCAGATTCACACACTCCACATACGTTGCGGCTTCGTATTTCCTTTCCCCGTCCTTAGACAGGACAATGGTTATCTTCACGGAATAATTCGAATACTTTGAAAACGTTAGTTCCGGTGTATATTCCATAAAATAGTCGTTACCGAACAATACGGTTTCACTTTTTCCGCTTTGCTGAACCATCAGTTCATTTTTGTTGTTGGTATAGTACTTGTCATATCCTTCTTTATACGTAAATGACGTTTCTTCCGTATACCGGAACGCATCTTCATAGAAATGCAGAACACCGCTTGCAAGATCACTCATGACTTTTGTTTCCGCCGCTTTTCCGTATTGAGAAATCATCGGATTGAGAAACGCATACAGTGTCACGGACACGCATCCCAGAATGGCAACCGTAACAATCACTTCCACTAACGTCATTCCTTTTTTATTCATAATACGTAAACTCCACTCCGCCGTCTGCTTTCATCGTAGTTTGTTTCGGACTGAATGTAATACCGTTGACAGTAAACGTTGTATTTACGGTACTTTTTGTAAACTCTTCCGAAGTCTGATGGGTTTCCGCCATCTTTCTGGCATCAAACTGCTTGCTTTCCACCTGATAACTTTTCGCCAGCAACTGAAACCCGTTGACAAATACCGGTATAAAACCGACACCTAATACGGCAAGAATCGCTATGGATACGATACTTTCGATTAACGTAAATCCTTTTTTATTCATACCGTACAACCTCCCATGTAATCTGTTCTTCCTCAATGCCGGCACCCTTCGGTAACTCGATACCACTGGTATCGAACGTTACGTAATACGTCTGGTCACTGATTAAACCGGAACTGCTGTCCTGTTTTCTGATAAGACTTCCGAGAAATGCCCCGCGGAATAAAACTTTACCGCTCAGAAGACTTTCTTTGATTTCCAAAGTACCCTGCGGCACGTAGAAATACGCATTCACAAATGATTTTTTCCCGATTTTGACCGTCATTTTCTGGTTGCTGAAAACGTACATCATCGGTTTTGTCGTCCGGTCCTTGACACCCAGAATATTCAGGTTGCTGTTATTGATGCCAAAATAACCGGTACTGTTGTAATCCAGTGTAATGGCTGTACTTGATTCAAAATACAAGACAACCTTTCCGTTTCCTTTGATTTTCCAGTTTGACGTGATAATCGGGTCAACACCGTTAAACCGGACCCGGAACACTTTGGTCGTTTTTCCGGATGTTGTATCAAATATAACATCTGTATTGATATTCTGACTTGTCAGGGTAATGGTTCCGGTATTTGCTGTCACATTTTTTGAGATATCAACAGCCGTTTCCGGAATATCCGGTGTAATATACTGCGGAACGCTCTGTACTTCCGTAATCCGCAAGGAAGTATCCACGCTATACGTAGTGCCGGTATATCCCTCCGGTGTCTGACTCAGAATCAGATCACCTCTGGTTGACCACGATTCCTCAAATTTTGCCAGATTTCCGTCAATGTAAATGTCCCCGTTAATCGTCGCATTGCTCAGTGTCAGTCTGACACCGTGCGTACCCTGGGAATAACTTTCGGTATTGCCGTTGATATACAGATTACCGTCAATCACCGTATTCTCAATCAATACGTTGGCTTCCACCAGACGGCAGGCATCTTTCCCGCAATCCTTCGGTTTTACGAAATTGATATAAACGTCTTTGCGGTATTTGTTGCTGTAAAGAATTCCTGCTGTATTTGACAATGTTACCGAATCGCGGTAATTGACTTCATGACTGTTCGAAGAAACCACGTCAGTCGGCTCATCGGAAATGATATACAGATCGCCATTGACTTCATTGATATCCAGCAATTGGTCCTGTTTGGTCACTAAAGCATAACTCCAGTCCGTTTCTTCGGTCTGAACCATCGTCTCGGTTTTTTTTAAAACAAGCGTCATGGTATATGTCTTGCCCTTGAAGTCTGACGTACTGGAAAGATAATACAAGTCCTTGTCATTGGTGACCTTAAGCGTTACTTTTCCCATCTTTTCATTATCCACAGCCGTATACGATGTACCCTGTTGTGCCGAATCGACAAACGAAATCAGTTTCTCTTCTTCCTGCAGCATTGACTGCAACACACTGCTGGCAGACAAATATGCCTGTTCGTTCGCATATTCATCCGTCGCTTTCTGAAAATAACGGGACGATACCGTTGTCAACGCTACGGCTAAAACGACAAAAAGGGCGAACATCAAAACACTGAATGCCAGCATACTGCCTTTTTGATTCATTCTCCCTTTCTTCATGGAAACACCTCTTCTATTTCATTCCGTAAATTTCAACCGTTGCGTATAACGCACACTCTTTTCCGTTATCCGACAGGACGTAATCCCGCAGGCACATCTGCTCGTCATTTTCCTGTAAAACACCGATAATATTCAGTATTTCTTCTTTTTTTCCGCATAGACTCAACTCCACCGTATAACAACCTTCCAGATCGTTATCGGTCTGCTGATCTCTCATATAAAACTTCGCTGTATACTTCTTCGTATAAGGCGACAATACGTCGTCAAGGAACCGGTCCATCTGGTCCGTAGACACAAAGGTATGGAATCCGTTACTGTTGGCTTCGTATTTTGTCTGCTCTTTTTTTACTTCCTGTTCAAGCGAAGGCAGTTTCTCCACCTGTTCTGCCATTTGTTCATATTCCGCCTTTGAATACGAATATGCCGTTTTCGCATTTATCATTCGTTTCCACTCGGGCAGAAACAAGAACCGGATGCCAAAGATATTGACGACAAGGAATGCCAGTATCAGCAATAATACTTTTTCGCGTTTTGTTACTTGCATTTCCGTACCCTCCTATGGATTCACTCTTACGGTTACGGAGAACCGATACGTTTTGTTGTCACAGGTAAACCCGTCATATTCTTCTACGGTTACTTTATCGTACTGATGAAGTTTTTCTACGAAACGGTACGATGCATCCCTGGTATCCGCCACGCAATCCAGTTGCATAACTTCATATTCGTTGACAGTAACAGCCGTAAAGGTTATATGGTCCGCCAGTTTTTCCAATTCTTTGATCAGCGTCTTATTCGCTGCTTTTTTATGTGCTATATCCGCAATCATGGTATCCAGCTGATCGTTCAGATTCTGATAAGTCTGTAATTCCAGCTGCAGGTTTTTCGATTTTTCGTAATCTTCCTGAAATGCCGGATCCTGTAATCTGTTCTTCATCTCTTCGCTTTGGTTTTCATAACGGACTGCCTGAAACGTTCCGTATCCGAACAGACCGGCAATGGTGACGATATTCAGTATCAGCAACGCAATCAGAAACGGTGACTTTGTCTTTTCGGCTTTTTTCCGCTCTTTTTCAAACCGTTCATACCGGGTTAAATCCACCGGTTTGTCCATCCCAATCAAAGCACCCAATGTCATTATGCTTTCCGATACGTTAATCGGGCCACATCCGATTACACAATTTCCGTTCAAGACTTCGACTTCAACACCCAGTTGCAGCGAAATCTGTGCCGCAGTTTCTTCGTCCATGAAATCCGTTGTCAGAAACGCTTTGGTAACCATGGTATCGTCTTTTGCCCGTTGGAATTGCATAACCTGAGAAATCCGCTGAACCAACGCGTTTTCTCTTTGCTGGTTGGAACCGATTCGCATGTTGTTGGTAATCACCATCCGGTTATCTTTCAACAGAATGGTATGAATGCTGTCGGCCATCTGTGAACCGATTACGTAGCACTCCTTTTGCGGCGGAAGCTGCGTTTTCACCCAGTTCAACAGATTATAGGAACATCCGGTAATCCGAATTCTGCTGAATTTCAGACTCTTTAGCACTTCTGTATATTCGGTAATCAGTCTTTTCGGCACGGAACAGGCAATGACCTGCACCTGTTTGTCCGAAATATCTTCGTATGTATAATCCATCGCATATTCTTCAAAGCCGGAAATCTGTGATTTCATCGTGTAGTACACGAGCAGATCCAACTCATTTTTACGCAGTTTACCGGCTGTAAAATCACGGTAAATCGCTGTTGTTGTCGCAACGGTCAGAACAACTTCCTTTTTTTCCTTATTTGGTACGGAGGATAGAGATTCCTGCAACAGATTTTTGACTTCATCCGGTTTCTGGATGAATCCGTTTACAACCCACCCGTCCTGCAATGCATACTTTTTCTGATAAGTAACCTGCAGTACGTCTTTTCTGCTGGTACCGCACATGATATAAACGGTTTTGTCATTCACGTATATGGATAACATCACTTGTCCCCCTTTCCTTACATTACATTTCCGTACATGGAGTAGATTGGCATTAATACCGATATCAGAATAAACAGGATAATCAACGCCAGTACAACAATCATAATCGGTTGCAGCAACGTAATCATCTTATCGGAAGCAGCCTGGGATTCCTCATCAAAGTACTCACTGGCTGACAGCAGAATACCATCCAGTTCCCCGGACTGTTCCCCGATATAAACCATGGAAACCATCATCTCATCAAAGCATCCGGTTGCATCCAAGGCATACGAAATCGGCTGCCCGCTTCGTAACAATTCATTCACATCTTCAAATTTCCGTGCATAATACATATTGTCAAGCACTTCACTGCACACTTCCATACTTTCAATGACCGGAATACCGGTTCGAAACAGACTCGCAAACGTTCTTGCAAACCGTGACGTGTAAATGGTCCGGTTCAGCTTACCGAACAGCGGCATGTTAATCTTGAATTCATCAAAGCGAAGACGACATTGTTCGGTTCTCATCATCCGGCTTACAACTAAATACAACACAACACCAACCAGAATATAAATGTACCAGTAATGAATCAGGGAATTGCTTATGGAAATCAAAAACCGGGTATTCCACGGAAGATTGTCCACTGTTCCGAACATGGAGAAAAACTTCGGCAACACAAACGTCATCAGAAAAATCACAACGGCAATCGTAACGAATACCAGAACCAGCGGATACGTCATAGCACCGCTCACACGGTTACTTGCTTTCTGTTCCTTGTCAAAATGATTGTGCAGCTGAGACAACACATCATCCAGTTGACCGGACAGTTCCCCGGCTTTTACCAGATAAATCATAAACGGCGGGAACAGAAAATTGCTTTCACTCAATGCACTCGTTAAGGATTCACCCTTTTGCAGCATTTCATACAATTCTGTGCTGGCCATTCGTATTTTTGCATTTCCTCCGCGCTTTCTCATAATATCCAGCGTGTCAGACATACTCAGTCCGGCATGCAGCATACTGGAAAACTGACGACACAATAAAGACAGATCCTTATAATTCAGTCTGGTTTTGTCCTGACGATAAAAAGGGGCTTCTTTTGCGTTTGTGACATATACATTCTGCGTGCGCAACAAGTCATACAAATGAGTTATGGAATTCGCTTCCACTTTTCCGCTTATCTTTTTTCCCTTCTCATTGACGGCTTTATACAGATACGTAGGCATGGTATCCCCCTTTTCTAGTCGTCTCAATCCTACCATAGGTAATATCTGTCATATGAAAGCTGGTAATTTCCGAGACTTTTATGGTACATTTTGCATAAAAAAAAGCCTGGCGGTCATGCCGTCAGGCAGGATATTGAGATTTTACAGCAGGGTTCTGATATAGTCTGTAATTTCCGGATATCCCGGAAACTTTTTTGTCCCTTCGGGATAGTTCAGCATCACGGGTGCATTACAGTAAGCCAGTACATCCAGATTCGCATTGATTGCACTTTGTACTCCGTATACGCTGTCTTCAATAACCAGTACATGTTCCGGTTCCAGATTCAGCTGACGCAAGGAATGCAGGTACAATTCCGGAGAAGGTTTTTCCTCTTTGACGTCTCCTTTGGCAGAAATCAGGGAAATATATTTCCCCAGTCCGGTCTGACGTAACATTCTCTCTACGGCTTGTTTCTCGTTGCTGGAACAAATGGCCATCCGGATTCCGTTTTCATGCAGAAGCTCCACCAGTTCCCGTACCCCGGGATTCAGACTGACGCTGTAATCAATCGGATGTTCATTGAAATACGTCTTCTTCAATACCTGGATTTCTTCCAGCGTATATTGTTTCAGATATCCCTGAATCAGAATATTTTCCAGTTCAATGCTGCACCCGTACAACCGGACCGTATCTTCCTTACTGAACGTATAACCGTATTGTGCTACGATTTCACCGACCATTTTTGCGTAATACGTTTCCGAATCCACCATCGTACCATCCATATCAAAAATTACGGCCTGCAATTTCTTTCCCATAGAAGCTCGTCTCCTTACAAATATCTCTTTTCCGATGAGAAGCCTCTTCCTTTGACTTCGTTGACGTGTGTAATGATGATGAAAGCTTCCTCATCAATGGTATGAATAATCCGTTGAAACCGCAGAACGTCTTTTACGTCCATCACGGAAACAATGACGTCGGTTTCGATTTTCAGATATCCGGTCCGTCCGTGAAATACCGTCAGTCCGCGGTCCAGCTGATGCATGATTTCTTCCTGAATTTGTTCGGAATACCTGGAAATGATTTTCAGTTCGACTTTCTCCGTACCGATTAACATGACTTTATCCAGAACGACACTGTAGATACAAATCAGAATGATACCGTACAGAAGATGCGTGATTTCCGAAAACCTAAACTGCAATAACAGAATCAGCGCGTCTAACACAAAAATACTGTATCCGACCGGAATACGCAGATACTTACGTAAAATCAAAGGCGGAATATCCATTCCTCCGGTACTGGCTCCCTGCCGGACCACAAT
>JABUSI010000388.1 GCA_021442745.1 Erysipelotrichaceae bacterium
CCCCTGACGTACTTTCGCTTTCGCAGTTTTCCGGACAACACCGTTATGTACCAGAATCATGCCGATTTTATCGGCATTTTCACTTTCCTTGGCTTCCTTCAGCCATTGATCAACCGATGGTTTCATATTTTTTACGCCCCCCGGATGGCTTCTGCCACCCCGCAATTATCACAGGACGCGACAACACGGTCGGCACATCGCAATGCTTCCGGTTTCGCATTTCCCATCGCTACCGCTACTCCGGCATACCGTAACATCGGTACGTCATTGTTGTTGTCACCGATGGCCATGACTTCTTCTTTACACAATCCCAGATATTCTGCCAATGCCTGCAAACCGTTTCCTTTGTTGGCACTGCAAACGTTATATTCCAGATTCGTCGGTTCCTGATACGACGTTTCAAACGGTAAATGTGCCGTCAGGCGGATAGCCTCATCCCGTTGTTCGGTATTCTTGAAAAAGATGTTGATCTTACCGACCGGTTCCTCCCGGTTATCAATATATTCCTTAATACTTGGTACCGGTGTACGCGTATCCCAGATCAGATACCGGAAAATACCGACCCCGTACGCATCCGGGTTGGCATAGCAATCCTTATCCACCGCCAGCATTTCCTCACTGAACACTTCAAACATCATGTCAAAATCTTCCAGCGTATGATACAACGTACGCACGTCATCCATACTCATCCTGTTGGAATATATAATCTTCTTCTCTTTCAGATCCTTTACGAGTGCTCCGTTTCCCAAAATCGCATAGCGTACTTCCGGCAGCAACCGGTAAATCTCATCCATTTCCGCTCCGATTCTGCCGGTCGCATACGCAAATTCCACGCCTTGGGCAACCGCTTCCCGTATCGCCTGTACATTTTCCTTCGGAAGCTTCTTTTCACTGTTTAAAAGCGTTCCGTCCATATCGATTCCAATCAATCGTATTCCCATATTCTTCTCCTAAAACATCCGTAACACAATCATATACACTACCGTACCCAGGGAAATACTGAGCAAGGTATTCCGTTTCCATACATGCAGCAATACAGTTGCCAGAACTCCGATTGCTTCCGGAATCCCGTACGGATAGGTAAAAACGGACACGGAATGCAGACAATACACAATCAGAAATCCCATAATCGCCGTCGGCAACACACCGGATAAATACGCAATCCATTTCGGGGTTGTCCCTTTGGAAAATACCAGGAAAACAATCATCCGGGGCAGATAGGTGGCAGCTGCCATAATCCCGATTAACAATACCACTTCCGTCTTATTCATGGGAACCTCCCATCCGGTTTCTTCCAGCCAGTAACAGAACAACAATCAGTACCAGGGATACCAGAATGTACTGATCCGGCACAGCAACCAGACACACCACCGGCACAAACAAGCCGACCAGTGCCGGACGATGATCCTTACTGTTTAACCATTGGTCCACAAAGATTGTCACAAACAACGCCGTTAACACAAAATCCATTCCCGTCGTATCAAACTGCAGCATCGATCCCAGCACATTACCGAAGCACGTAGCTCCGATCCAGTACAAATGATCCAGGATCGCAATAGCCATCTTGAAATCCGTATCGTCGATGTCTTCCGGTGTCTGTACCCCGCAATGCAAAGAAAACGTTTCATCCGTCATCCAGAAAGCTAAAAGCCACTTCTTCCATCCGGCTTTCTTGTACGGTTCCACCATCGTAATCCCGTATACAATGTGTCTGGCATTGATGACCAGTGACAGCACAAAGGATGAAATCGGTTCGAACACTTTGGTGATTAAATCGAGCTGAACATATTGCAACGAACCGGCAAATATCAGAAGACTGCTTAAAAACGTTACAAGCAACCCGCATCCTCTTTCGTGCATCAGAAAACCATACGCCATTCCCAATACCAGATATCCCGCAAATACCGGAACCGTATGCGGCAAAGCAGCCTTAAACGCCTTACGCATCCTATTCATGACGATTGATGCTGTCCGCTGCCCGGAAGGCACCCGTAGGGAACCGCTTGCTTAGTTTTTCCACGTTATACAAGGCGATATCTTCCAGGGTAATTCCTAATCCGCTGGCGGTACAGCAGATATACCATAAAACATCCCCCAGTTCGTCCTTTAACTTCTCTTCATTCAGTTCATGCCCCTGAAACATATGTTTTTTAACAAGATCGGCACATTCCCCGCTCTCTCCGGCTAATCCCAGAACCCCGTTCAATACGGCATTCTGTTTTCCGGCATCACTGGTCAGGGACCAGGCAAACTGCTGATACTCGTTCATCGTAATTTTACTCATACCAAAACCTCCAGATAACAAAGCGATTATACCACAAAAAAGGACACATTGTGCCCTTTACTCCGTTTCAAACCGGCATTCTTCCTTTCCCGTATTGTCCAGTACAATCGTTGTAAACGGAATGTTTTTTCCGCTCTGACCAATCGCATTCTGTATTGCCTTCTGCAACCCCTGACAACACGGTACCGTCATCCGCAATAAGGTAATGGATTTCACGTTATGCTGCTTAAACAGGATGGAAAACCAGATTTGGTACTGAAACGCATCCAGTTTCGGACAACCGATCACAACCAGACGATCCCCGATATACTGTTCAGACAGGTTTTTACATACATAGCCGCAGCAATCCGCTGCCACAACCAGATCTTCCCCGTCAAACCGGTCCGTATCCGGATTGACTAACCGGATCTGTACCGGCCAGCGGTTTTTCTCCCGTTTCAGTTTTCGCATATGTTCCAGCGTCGCTTCGTGGTCATACTCTTCCGCTTCCCGCTGAATGATCCGGATAGCATCGGCAGGACAAGCCGGTAAACAATCTCCCAATCCGTCACAATAATCGTCTTTGATCAGTTTCGCCTTCCCGTTTACCATCGCAATCGCACCTTCGTGACAAATGCTTGCACACTTCCCGCAACCGGTACATTTTTCTTCCTCAATGTATACAATGTTTCGTTTCATACCATTCACCCGTACTTATTATACGAAAAAAAGGCTTCCGAAGAAGCCTTATTCTTACTTATTTCTTCAATACGTCAAACAATCCGCGAGTCAACGTCTTACCGACTTCGCCACCCAGCGTACTGATGACACTGTTCGCAGCCTTTTCCAACGGAGACTTGGTACTCTTCTTTCCACCCGTCAGACTCTTTACCAGGTCCTTAGCGGTTTCTCTTGTCAGAGTACTTGCGGCATTGGTCAATGCCCGTTCACCGACAGACTTCTTGGAAGAAGTCTTCTTTGTCGCCTTGGCAGCAGCTTCCGCTTCGGCTTCTTCTGCTTCCTGAGCTCTTGCTTCCTGCAATACTTCGTATGCAGATTCCGGATCCACGGTATTGTCATACTTTTCTTTCAGTTCGCAGCTGGAAATGATTACATTCCGGCGATCGTCTTCAATGGAAGACATACCGCTTTGCGGCGGACAAATCGTTGTCCGTTCAACAATATTCGGACGTCCTTCTTCATCCAGGCAGGAAACCAAAGCTTCCCCGGTCTTCAATTCGGACAAAACATCGCTTGTTTTGAACGCCGGATTGGCACGGAAACTGTCAGCAGATGCCTTGACAACACGCAATTCGGCAGGTGTATATGCCCGCAATGCATGCTGAATACGGTTACTCAACTGTGCCAATACGGTATCCGGGATATCCGTAGGGTTCTGGCTGATGAAGAAAATACCGACACCTTTGGAACGGATCAGCTTGACTACGGTTTCAATCTTGGAAACCAACGCAGTCGGAGCATCCTTGAACAACAGGTGTGCTTCATCAAAGAAGAATACCATCTTTGGCTTGTCCACGTCACCGACTTCCGGTAAGTTTTCATACAATTCACTCAGCATCCACAGCATGAACGTAGAGTACAAAAGCGGATAATGAATCAATTCGCGGCAATCCAGAATATTGACATATCCTCTGCCGTCATAATCGTTCGCAAACCAGTCCTTAATGTCAAAGCTTGGTTCTCCGAAGAAAATGTTTCCGCCGTCATCTTCCAGTTGCAGCATCGCTCTCTGGATGGCACCGATACTCTGTTTGGAAACGTTACCGTACTTTTCGGTATATTCGCTGTTATGTTCCCCGACATACTGAATCATAGCCCGTAAATCCTTCAGATCGGACAACAGCAAGCCGTTGTCATCGGCAATACGGAATACGATATTCAATACACCCTGCTGAACTTCCGTCAATCCCATCAGACGGGACAACAGCTGCGGACCCATTTCGGAAATGGAAGCACGTACCGGATGTCCGCCCTTCTGCAATACGTCAAAGAACCGAACCGGGAATGCCTTTACATCAAAGCCTTCCAGACCCATCTTTTCAATACGGCCGGAAATCGTTTCGAGATTTCCCTTCTTGCACATACCGGCAATATCACCCTTGACGTCAGCCAGAAATACAGGAACACCCAGTTCACTGAAACCTTCGGCAATGACTTCCAGCGTAATGGTTTTACCGGTACCCGTAGCACCGGCAATCAAACCGTGACGATTTGTCATATTCGGCAATAAATACACTTCTTTTGCGTCGGCCTTACCTAGCAAAATACGATTGTCTTTAATCATGTTTATCTTCTCCTTGTCATGTAATCATGTAATTAGATATATTATAGTGTAACCAGGTCTCAAAAATATAGTATTTTCTAAAAGAAAACATACTTTTTTACTTATTTTTCCGTTTCCTATATACTATTGATGAGGTGAATCTATGAATTTAACGAAAATTACGGAACAATACCCATATTTAGAAGAGGTCACACAATGCGGATCGGAAGCGTTTCCCCCGGAAGAATACATTGAGTTCCCGTTGCAATTAAAACTTTCCAAAACCGGTGAATACGACCTGCTGGCCATTGAAGAGGACGGAAAATTCATCGGCTTCTTCGGTTTATTCAAAGACGAAACAATGGCCTATCTGTTCTACTTTGCGATTGCCAAAGCCCATCGCTGCAAAGGATACGGTTCCAGGGCCCTGCAACTGCTAAAGGAATACTACCCGCATACCATCGTTGTCGATTTTGAACGCGTGGACGAAAAGTATGACAACTACAGACAACGGCTGCACCGCCGCGGATTCTATATGCGAAACGGCTTTGTTCCTTCCGGAATGTACGTCAACTACCTCGATATGGATTTTGATTTGTATGTCATCGGAACGTGGGATGCACAGCATTACTGCCGGTTATTCCAATGTGCTTCCGACTTGTTATCCGATATCACCGGATGGACCGGATTTACGTTTACACTTTATCCCGACAAGGCGTAATTTACGCCTTTTTCATTTCCGTTAACGGATATCCCGCTTCTTCCAGCAGTTTTTCCAACACGTTTGGATCCAACGGTTCCGTCGTTTCTACAACAACCTTACCGGTCGTATAATCCGCTTTTACGCTTACTGTACCGGAAAGTTTACCGATGGTCTTCTGTACATAATTCTCGCAATGATGACACATCATTTCCCGTACAATCAATTCATACTGCAGCGTTTTCGGAAGGCTTACCAAAGGTTTCGTAAACGCTGTTTTCTTTGTGCGGTTCTCCGGCCGGTAAATCTTACATACGTTCAACCGCAACGCATTGGATACCACACAGAAACTCGATAAACTCATCGCCGCTGCCCCGAACATCGGATTCATTTCCCAGCCAAACAATCCGGCTGCCAGAGGAATCCCGATACTGTTGTAGAAAAACGCCCAGAACAGGTTTTCATAAATATTCCGTAACGTATACCGGCTTAACCGGATGGCCGCTACCGCATCCGTTAACGTACTTCTTGTCAATACGACATCCGCCGCATCCATCGCCACATCCGTACCGGCGCCGATTGCAATGCCCGTATCCGCTTTCGTCAGTGCCAGGGCATCGTTGATGCCATCCCCGACCATTGCCGTTTTCCCGTATTTCTGCAATTGGGCAATGACCATTGCCTTCTGCTGCGGTAACACCTCTGCAACCACTTCATCCACACCGGCTTGTTTACCGATTGCTTCTGCCGTCAGCGGATGATCCCCGGTCACCATCACCACATAAATACCTGATTCCTTCATTTCCCGGATAGCCTGTACGCTGTCTTCTTTCAATCCGTCAGCAACCGCAATCATTCCCAGCAATACGGACTCCTTCCCGAAAAACAACGCGGTTTTTCCTTGTGCGGCAACCTCGTCCGCCTTTTTCTTCATACCGTCATCCATCACACAATGCTGTTCGATAAACTTCCGGTTTCCGCCATACACCTGACATCCGGACAGGGTGCCGCTCAAGCCGTTTCCGACCACCGCCTTGAACCCATCCACTTCTTCCTCCACACCATCTTTATATGACAGAATCGCCTTCGCCAGCGGATGTTCACTCTTCCGTTCCAGATTGTACGCCACCTGCCATAACTCTTCCAAAGAAATACCTTCCGCACAGATTACATCCGTTACCTCCGGTTTCCCCCGGGTAATCGTCCCCGTTTTATCCAGGGCAACAATCTGTACTTTTCCCGTTTCTTCCAGTGAAACCGCACTTTTGAACAGAATGCCGTTCTTCGCCCCGACACCGCTTCCTACCATAATCGCTACCGGTGTTGCTAATCCCAAGGCACAAGGGCAACTGATAACCAATACGGAAATCGCTCTGGCTAACGCAAATCCGATTTCTTTTCCCAGAATCATCCACACAACAAACGTAAATACCGCAATACCGATGACCGTCGGCACAAAAACACCCGATACCTGATCCGCCACTTTCGCAATCGGTGCCTTGGTAGCCGATACGTCCGCTACCATCCGGATCATTTTCGCCAGTGACGTATCTTTCCCGACATGGGTTGCTTCACACACCAGATACCCGGACGTATTGATGGTTGCACAACTGACCGTATTTCCTATTGTCTTATCCACCGGAATGCTTTCTCCCGTCAATGCCGATTCATCAATCGCACTGTAACCTTCCACAATGATTCCATCCGCCGGAATGGCACTGCCCGGTCTTACCACAAACAGATCCTTCACCCGTAATTCCGCTGCCGGAATTTCTTCTTCCTTCCCGTTTCTTCGTACAACCGCCATCTGCGGTGTCAGGTTCATCAGACTCTTCAATGCGTCTGTCGTTTTTCCTTTCGAGCGGGCTTCCAGCATCTTCCCGACCGTAATCAGTGTCAGAATCATTGCGGACGATTCAAAATACAACCCATGCAACACATGCATCTGCTGTTCCGTTGATAAATTCATCATTTGTACAAGCAATACCACACTGTATCCGAAAGAAGCCAGTGACCCCATTGCCACCAGCGTATCCATATTGGATGCTCCATGCAGAATTCCCTTAAAACCGTTAATAAAGAATTTCCGGTTAATCACCATCACAACCAATGCCAGAACCGCTTCCGTTATTCCTGCGCCAGCCGGCGTAAAAAACGACGGCAAAGGCCATCTCCACATGACATGTCCCATGGATACATACATCAGCGGCAATAAGAACCCCAGCGACCACACGAGTCGTTTTTTCATCTTTGGTGTTTCCGTATCCTCACCGAATTCCGATGCATCCTCCTTTAATGATGCCCCGTATCCGGCCTGTATTACCGCCGAAATAATCACGGAAGAATCCGCTGTTCCCTCCACTGCCATCGAATTGGTCAGAAGATTCACCGAACACATCGTGACACCCTGTACTTTTTTTACAGCCGATTCCACTCTGGCACTGCATGCCGCACAACTCATTCCCGTTACGTTATACTGTTCCATACATCTACCTCATCATCTTACCCACTACGTCGGTAAGTTCCTCAATCACACTGTCATCCCCGCTTGCAAGACCATCCTTCACACACGTCCGGATATGACTGGACAACAGGACTTTATCAAAACTTGCCAGTGCCGACCGTACTGCCGTAACCTGTGTCAGGATATCCACGCAATATGCATCCTCCTCTACCATCTTCTCAATTCCGCGGACCTGTCCTTCAATCCGTTTCAGACGGTTTATCAGATCTTTATATTCTTCTTCACTGCGATGTTTCTTTTTACAACATTCCATACAAATCACCCGCTTCTATTATACCCCCAGGGGGTATCTTTTCAACCGAAACGAAACAGGAAACAAACCGGTACTTATGAAATATCCGAAATATAACCGCAATACCATATAAATTTATAAAGTTTTGCGGTT
>JABUSI010000152.1 GCA_021442745.1 Erysipelotrichaceae bacterium
TCACCAGGCTGCATCTTGAAGATCTGGTCGGTAACCAAACCAACGGAACGGATTGTGAAATCCAGATATCCCTTACCGAAACCGGAAATGGAAATCGGGCATTCCCCAACCTTCGGAATAGACAATTGTAAGAATTGTCCGTGGTTCGGATTCTTATCCACTGCAACGCGGAATGTATATTCAGAACCGCTTTCCTTTGTGATACTGATAATTTCGCAAGGAATAGGTGCTAAACGATTTTCTGTCATATTAACCTACCTCCTTTTCAATTTCTTCGATTGCCTTAGCCATCTTTTCTACTGTAGCTACAATAGAGATGAATTCCGGACAACGATCGATACAACGGCCGCAACCTACGCACATATGATAGTCTTCGAAGCGTGCCTTGTAGTCATGGAATTTGTGTAATACTTTGTAACGCATACGGTCACCTGCCGTTGTACGGAATTCATGTCCGCCGGCCATTCTGGTGAATCCTTCAATCTGGCAGGATGCAGATGTTCTGCGTCTTTCACCTACGTTGCTGTTTTCATTATACGCAATATCGGTGGTTGTGAAACAAGTACAGGTTGCGCAGGCAATCGTACAAGCACCGCAGGAGATACAACGGCTGTTGTATTCCTTCCACATGTCGTGTGCTTTCAGTTTGTTCAGGATTTCCTTGTTCTTGATTTCCGGAACCGTCAATGTCAATTCGTTTTCGGTTACGTATTCCGGTGTGAATTCGGTTTCTTCACCCGCAAATACCTTCTTGAATTCTTCGTCCTTGACATCAACCAGCCAGCCGTCTTCACATGGTCTTACTGCCAGTGAGTATTCGGTTGTCTTGTTGGAACCCATGCTTACGCAGAAGCAGGTATCCCAAGCTTTTGTACATTCAATCATGACGATTTTTAATTTGTCACGCATGCGTTGATAGTACATGTCACCAAAATAAATCTGGTTCTGGTGTTCCATGGCATTGATGTCACACGGACGCATGAAAATTAAAATCTTCTTGCTGGTAGGAGCCTTGCTTGCTCTGAATTCATCTTCCGTGAAATAGAACAAGGTTTGCGTAATAGGCCCGTACACTTCTTTTGCAGGCATATCTGACTTTTCGTCAAATACGATTTCTTCTGCAGTTTTTACGATATCATAGCGGATCATATCCGTGTCGGAATATCTTCCGGCTTTCGGGAAACGCTTCGGTGCGTAGATATCGTATTCTTTTGACAATTCCTTCAGAATTTCATTCACTCTGGAGTTATCAAGTTTGATTCCCATAGAGAAACCCTCCTTATCTCGTTACGAAAATTATATCATTTACAAGGTATTATGGTTATATTAAAATACTTATATGTATTATTGATTTTTCTAATAACAGGAGAAAATATGATTACCATCAAGCACCTGACCATCTTCATGGAAGTCGCCCGTACCCAGAGTATGTCCCGGGCGGCAGAAAACCTCTACATGTCCCAGCCGACGGTATCCCAGAAGATCAAGGAAATCGAAGACTATTACCACATTTCCCTCTTCCAGAGATACTCCAAATCGTTAGGCATCAGTGCCGAAGGAAAGCTGTTTCTCAAACATGCCGAAAAGATTCTGTACGATATCAATCAGCTCAACGAAGAGTTTCTGCAGAAAAAAGCGAATATCAACCTGCGGGTCGGAACCACTCTGACCATCGGCAACACGTTAGCCCCTCTGATTGCCCGTAAACTGGAAACGGAATACCCCGATACCAAACTGACCATGTGTATCGAAAACACCGAATCCCTGGAACGGAAACTACTGGACAATTCCATTGATATCGCGATTGTCGAAGGAGAAATCCACAACGACCTCATTGTCCGTCAGGGCATCATCCCCGACCGCATGGTCTTTGTCTGTTCTCCGGGTCATCCGCTGGCCAGAAAACGAAATGTTACCCTGCAGGATCTTTGCTATCAGAATTTCATCTTCCGCGAAAAAGGATCCGGTACCCGGGCAAATCTCGAATACTTCTTATCCCATAACCGCATCCCTTACGTCATCAAATGGGAATGCAGCAGCTGGGAAACCATCAAGCAGGCCGTCATTGCCAATCAGGGCATTACCCTGATTTCCATCCGTCTGGTGGAACAGGACGTCTACGATAAAAACCTTGTCATCTTACCGATTCAGGAAAACACCCTGAACCGGAATTTCACCTTATGTTACCGCCAGAACAAGGAACTGACCTTAGACATGGAACACTTCATACACATCGCCAAAAGCGTTCATCGCTGTCCCTTACTCATCGAACTGGAAAAGAAAGAACATAAATAAACAAGAAAAAGAACTTCAGCCGAAGTTCTTTCTCTTTGTATGTGTAGTCTGTTGAAATCCTTTAGGGAGGAGAGTTTTTTGTCTAAAAGATACCAACCAGACAACCTAAGCAGGAAATAATAATGACACAGAACAGAATCGTTGTGGATTTTACGTTCTTGCCTAACAGATAATACATCAGGATAAACGTGCATAACGGTAAGAAGCACGGCATAATCCAGCTGATGTATTCGGAAAGCGGCATTGCCAGATCTCCGGAACCAACCATAACGGCTAAGTCAATGGAAACCTGAGAAGCCACCATCGAACCGATAACCATCAATCCCAATACACCCGCAGCCTTCGTCACATTGGCAATGATTGCCTGACTCTTGGCATCGGAGAAGAACTTGGAACCCAGTTCGTAACCGTATTTCAATCCGTAGTAACGGGATAAGAAACCCGGAACGTTAATGATTAAGAAGAAGACGATCGGTCCGGCAATGGAACCCTGTGCAGACAGGGAGCATCCGATACCTACGGCAATCGTCAGCAACGTTCCCCAGAAGAAACTGTCACCGATACCGGCCATCGGACCCATTAAGGAAGTCTTGACTGCCGGAATGGAAGTTTCGTCAAACTCTTCGCTGTTTGCGTTTTCTTCTTCCATGGCAGCTACGATACCGGCTAATAACGTTACGATATGCGGTGTGCAGGACATGAATTCCATGTGTCTTTGCAAGGCTGCCGCCATCTTTTCCTTATCGTCACCATATAATCTTCTTAGCACCGGAATCATCGTGAAACAGAAGTTCAGGTGTTGTTGTCTTTCATAATCCCAGCCGCTGTCCAGCGTACAGGAACGCAGGAACACTTTATTCAAATCGGACTGTGTAATTTTCTTTGTATTAGAAGTCATCGTCATCGATCTCCTTTACCGTATTGTTATTGTTGTTGTTAATCAGAATCAAAGCGACTACCAATCCGCCCAGCGCTACACCAAACGTCGGCAATCCCAGATACGCTGTCAATAAGAAACCTAACAGTAAGAACGCAACGGTTTCCTTGGTAACCAGCATCTTCGCTAACATCGCAAAACCTAATGCCGGGATAATACCTGCCGCAACGTCAAATCCTCTGGTAATCCATTCCGGAATGACTGCTAAAATGGTTTCAATCATCGGAACACCTAAATAGAAGGAAATACCGACAACCAGTGACAAGACAACTTTGTTTCCGATGGAAGCGATCCGTGTCACACGGTCGATACCGTCTGCATCACCCTGTGCCGCATACTTATCGGCAATGTGGCTCATCCATGGCAGCAATACGGACATCTGGAAGTTGTCAAACAACAATACCAGGGAAGCGATAGGAACAGCTAACGTAACAGCCATACCGATTTCCGCATCCGATACGATAACGAATGCCGTACCGATAACAGCTCCGGAAACCATATCCGGCGGATTGCTGGCACCGATCGGAACCGCACCCATAAATACCAGTTCCAAAGTACCACCGATGATGATACCGGTTTTCAGATCACCTAATACAAGACCTACCAAAGCACCCATCACAATCGGACGGTTATGCATTGTGGATCCCACATAACTGTGCATGTATCCTACAAACGCTACTAACGTTACCAGGATTGCCTGCGTCAATAAATTATTCATGTTCGCCTCCTAAAGCTTTTGTATAAGCTGTTTTCGTATCATTCGGGACAAGCTGCATATTAATGTCAATGCCCCTGTCCAGCAAATCTGCCAGCACGGCTTCGTCTTCCTTAGACACAAAGACCGCTTTGGAAATCTGCTTCTTGTCTTCACTCTGTCTGGTACCGCCTAAGTTAATGGAAGTAATCCCATTGGTTTCCTTTGCCAGTCTGGCAGCCTCTTCAATGGTTTCACAGATGATAAACAGTTTGTATTTGTCGGTAGCACCGGAATTGATGGCCTTGATGGAATCATCAATGTTCTTGATGACTAACTTGATGTTCTGCGGTTTGGCAATTTTTACCGCCATCATTTTCAGTTCATCTTTTACCAAGGCGTCACTGGCTAACAGAATGCAATCGATTCCCAGGAATTTACTCCAGGAAAATGCAACCTGTCCGTGCAACAGACGATGGTCAACTCTTACAAATTTAATCATGTAGCTTCCCCCTGATTTCTTTTACTTTATTCATGATTTCCCTTACATGTTCGGCAGACAAATCACCATAGTCCTGACGATTGTCCTTGAAATAACTTCCGATAATGGCTCCGTCCGCAATCGCCAGCTGGCTTTCTATATTATCTAATGTCACACCGGCTGCCACAATCAGCGGGAAATCCTCTAAAACATCTTTAAATTGTTTGATTTTTTCAATCGAAGTTTCTTCACCGGTTTTCGTTTCCGTTACACAGATGGCTTCGACTCTCCGCATTGCCGTTCTCAGATCCTCTTCCAATGTATGGATGGACAACAGCGGTTGGTATTTAAACCGTACCCCACCGAAGACTGCCACGTCGTATTTCGCTTTATAGGATTCCAAAAAATATTCCAGGGATTCTTCGTCCCGGTCCTTGACATGACCGACAACGGAATCGATCTGTACGAAATCCGCACCGTATTCATTTGCCAGTTCAAATCCCAGCATATCGAAGTTCAGACAGTTTACACCGTATGGAATCGGTGATCCGTTTTCTTTCAGATACTGCAGCGCCTGTTTCATATCTGTCAGCGTACCGAAGTAATCTTCAACGATGACGGCATCCACGCCCTCTTCACAATAAATCGCAAATTCCCGTTTGAACCGTTCAAACCGTTCTTCTCTTGTCAAACCTTTCAGATGCAACATACCGATGATCGGTTTCTTGTTGCAGAAAATCTCATCGAACCTTTTCATATTATACCCCCTTCGTCTGGATTTTCGTTTACAGGTTATTATCGTGCACTTGTATTAACTTGTATTTTCCGAATACATAATAATACAAGTTTTTACCAATGTCAACATGTATTATCTTGTATTATTCATTTTTTTCGATATAATAATGGCATGAACAACATTTCTTATTTAACATTAGCCGAGCAGGTCTATAACGACATTGCCAATAAAATCAATGAAGACATTTATCCGGCAGGCAGTACGATTCCCGGCGAACTGAAACTGAGCGAAACATATGGTGTTTCCCGCGTTACCGTTCGCAACGCAATCGATAAACTGGTTGATGACGGTTATTTAATCAAAAGGAAAGGAAAAGGAACATTTGTCCGTCAGAAACAAACCATTGTCAACGCCTTCGCCAACGGAAGTTTTTCACGAAACTGTCAGTTGCTTGGCGTAAAACCATCTTCACACATTATTTCCTGTAAAGTCATGACTGCCACACAGAGCGTAGCAGACGATCTTGGCTGTGACACCAACGAAGTCATCGAAATGAAACGGGTCCGTTATATCGGTGATGACCCTTGTATTGTTGAAATTGATTATTTTCCGAAAACGTTTGACTTTCTTCTGACAAGCGAACTGGGAAACGGGTCCCTGATTGATTTCATTTACCAGAACACAAAGAAAGCATCCCTGGCGTTCATTGACGAATACCGTATTGTGAACGCCGGCGAAGAATTTGCCCAATGGTTATCTTGTAAAAACGGAACGCCGTTACTGGAAGTCAACCAGAAAGTCCTGACCGCAAACGATCAGATTCTTTACATCAACAAGCAATACATTCTGACCAGCAAGTACGTATACGCCGTACGTTCATCCAACGATTATCAATAACAAACAAAAAGGAAGCCTTCATCGGCTTCCCTTTTTTTACTTTTTGAATACGGTATCCAATACCCGGTCCGCATTGTGATTGTCAAACTGATCGAATCCGTGTTTCCGGAACGCTTCCAGTTTGTCCAACGCATAATCGTTGGTCCGTAACGCTTCCGTTAACTGTTCAAACGTATAACATACCTTACCCGGCGCAAACTCTTCCAGGGAACGATACAATCCTCTGGAAACCGCATACAGATCTTCATCGTATGCATAAAACAGCATTGGCTTCTCAAACAAAGAGAATTCGTAAATAGCGGACGAATAATCACTGATTAATACATCCGTTACATAAAACAGTTCGTTGATGTTCGGATACTTTGTGTAATCAAACATACAATGCTTATACTGTTCCGGAACCGGAACCGCCTCTTTCACAAACGGATGCATCTTAAACAGAACGATATCGTTTTTGCACACTTCATACAACGCATCAAAGTCAATCTGATCGTAATCGTAATACGCACACAACTGGCTGTCTCCCCGGAAGGTCGGCGCAAACAGCACAATCCGCTTGCCTTTCCATTCCGGATGTTCCGCAAAGAACCGGTTTCGGAATGATTGTATGGTATCTTCATTCAGATACCCGTCTAATCGCGGAAGTCCGGAAGGGACAAAACGACTCTTTTCCACTCCGAATACTTCCCGATAGTCTTCGTATAACCCGGCAGAACCGATCACCGCATAATCGTACTGGCGATGACAGCTCTTGTTGGGATGAGGCCCGTTCGGTAACCCGAACCGGGAATACCCGCAGCTCTTAAATCCGACACCCGCATGCCATACCTGTGTCAGTACGGTACGCTTGTCACAGTTCACAAAGGTAAAAATCGGTGTATAGTCATCCAGAAAAATATAATCCTTGTTGGCCATCGCCAAAGTTGTCTTTAACCATTTCCAAGGGCTCATACCGCCGTCCAGAAGATTGGTAATGCTGTAGGAAATCTGATACTCCTTGTCCATTCCCCGCTCTTTCATCCGGTTATCCAGTACCTGCAGGTTTTCCGACAGACGGTCTCTGGTCTGGGACATCAGTAATACCCGTTTGCCATTGCGAGGTAAAATCTTACAAGCCACATCATACGTAAACGCAATGCCATCCTGAATACAGTTTCTTACTAGATTTCCCATCGCCTGTTTCCACGATTTCGCCCCGATAAAGACCCGTTTCTTATCCGGTTTTTTGTTTTCCATCATAAACGCCGTCTTCATCACCAGCACAAACGACTGTTCCACGACTTCCGCCTGAAACGAAACGATATACGCAAACGCGTCTTTTCCGTAATAAAACACCTTGCTGTAATCATCAATGTGTCTGGCAGTTTCTGCATTCACACACAACCGCTGCCCGTTGTATTCCAGATAATACTCTCCGGCTTCCAGTACGGAATGCCCGGTCGCATTTGCCATATTCACCGCACCGTCTTCTTCCAGAACCAGCGGTGTGTTTTTCTTTCCGGTTGCTACCAGCGTTCCGTCTTTATCCAGTCCAAGCTGCAGGAAAAACCGGTTCCACGTAATCCCGTTGATTGTCTTTGTGTTCATTCCGATTTCCCCCTATTCTTCCGTCTTGGCCGATTCCAGAACGGTATGCAACGTATCCAGATCCACCGCACCCGGTACGTATCCCAGCGGTCGGTACGATTTTGAGATTACCCAGCTCCACGGATAGGCCTGTACATAATAGGCCGCCGCTACCGTTCCGTCTGTATCCAGTAACACCGGATAGCTCAGATTCTTACTTTCCAGATAGTCACGGATCTGTTGGTCCGTTTCCCCGCTTCCGACTAAAATTCCGATGATCTGTACGTCCGGAATATACGGCGCCGCTGTTCTCGCGGTCGCCCGCACAAAGACAGACGGAACGGCAAACAGCAGAATATCCTTTTCCCTGCACACTTCCGCAATGTCTTTTGTAAACCGGACCGACTCCGGAATCACCATTCCGGGCAGATTCGGCTGGCGGCGCGTCCTGCTGAATTCCTCAACTTCTTTCTCCAGAGCCGACCACACAGTCGTCTCATGCCCGTTTCCTGCAAGCATCCTCGTCAGCGCCATG
>JABUSI010000285.1 GCA_021442745.1 Erysipelotrichaceae bacterium
AACATGACGCCGACTTTTTCACGCAGCTGGTTAATGAAAATTGCTGTACAGCCACTGTGATTGATGGCACCGGACAATTTCCGCATTGCCTTGGACATCAGACGAGCCTGCATACCGACTGACGCGTCTCCCATTTCACCATCCAACTCCGCCTGCGGTACCAAAGCCGCTACAGAGTCGATAACAATGATATCAATGGCACCGGAACGAATCAGCATATCCGTAATTTCCAGTGCCTGTTCCCCGCTGTCAGGTTGTGACAGAATCAAATCGTCGATCTGTACTCCCAGTGCTTTTGCGTACATCGGATCAATCGCGTTTTCCGCATCGATAAACGCTGCTTTACCGCCCTTTTTCTGAACCTCGGCAATCGCATGCAATGCCAGTGTAGTTTTACCGGAAGATTCCGGTCCGTAAATTTCAATGATTCTTCCTTTCGGGTATCCACCGATACCCAACGCTAAATCCAATGACAAGGAACCGCTCGAAATGGCATCCACGTCAACGCTTGCGCGGTCGCCCAGTCGCATAATGGAACCTTTTCCGTACTGTTTTTCAATTTGATGAAGCGCTTCTTCCAATGCTTTTTCTTTCTTTTCTTCCATATTACTTCCCTCCATGTTTTCTATAGACGTTTTATATGGTTTTCCTATTTACTTTCCAAAATGACATCTTTTGCCTGAAGGAAGTAAGAAACGCCGCTGAGAACCGATAACAGGCAGCTTAACCAGATTAGGATATCCGTCGCCGGAATATACCATAAGGCAAACGGCAGGTTATTCAGAAGAATAAAAATGATAGTAACCATCTGCGCTACCGTTTTCGCTTTTCCCAATGGACCTGCGGCGACGACAATATTCCGGTTGGCGGATACCATCCGGATACCGTCAACAATAATATCTCTCCAGATCATTACCAGCGGTACCAGCATCGGAATGATGTTTTCCGTTGCAAAAATGATAAACATCGTAGTCGTCAGAGCCTTGTCGGCAATCGGATCCAGAAACTTCCCGAACGTTGTAATCTGGTTGTATTTTCTGGCAATGTAACCATCCAGAAAATCCGTAATACTGGCAATCGTAAACAAAGCCAGGATAGCAATATTCAGATACGACACAGACACAAATCCGATTGTCGCATACGGAATGGCGATTCCGAACTGTGCGTAAGGGAATATTTTCAGAAATACGATAATCGGTATCAGACATAACCGGAATATAGATAATTTATTAGGAGTTGTCATACTAGAATTCTCTCTTTCAAATCACAAAGAGTATATCACAGTTTTTTATAAAAAACACTCACTTTATTTATTTTCAAGTAAATATACATAAAGAAAAGAGACGTGATGAAACGCCTCTTTGTATGTTTGTGCATATAAGCCATGTTCTGTCCTTCTTACGAAGGGATAATCATTTATCTATAGATTGCTCTATCTCCGTCCGACTTCGGTTTGTCTTCGGGAGTTCCCCTACCAAATTTGGGTTTCTCGCTTGTGGGGTTTACCTCGTTCCACTCCGTCTGTTTCCAAACGGACTACGTCACTGTGGCACTTTTAAAGCGGTCCGCCATAGCATTGCCTTAGGCGTTCCGTCAGCCGTCAGAATTACTTCTGCCCAGACTTATTGATTCGTCTGGCGCAAACACTACAACCGTCACAGGTTGTGCGAGCATGGACTTTCCTCTGCTTTACCAGCGATTATCCTGCACAAATTGTTATTTTTAAAATTGACGTCCGCTGTTAAATACAGCCTGTTCCAGACGGGACAAACGCTTCAGGATATCAACCTGAGAAGTCTGTTGCTGTGCCATTGCATTATTTGCTGCTCTGGACATATTCTGACCTTCGGTTTCCACCAGTTTTGTCTTCAGTTCTGCACAATACTTTTCCAGTTCAACGATCTTTTCTTCTAAGGAAGCGACCTTCGTTTCGTACGTCTTGTAATCCGCCATGACGATGTCTAAAAACTGGTCAACTTCAATCGGAGTATATCCCTTAAAATCAACACTGAATTCTTTTGATAAAATTTCATCTACCGTTAATGTAATTACGTTATCCATGATCTATCACCTCGTTGGTTATATTTTACTTAAATTTCACAAGAAATACAAGATTGTTATTCTTTTCCTTTTTACGTAATCTTATGTAACTTGTTCCGGCGTTTTCCGATTGCATATTATCCATCCGGAAACAGCGCCGGTATTGTGGTAAAAACATCGTCTTTTTTGTTAAGAAAAGGTTAAAGAAAAATGATTTCCATACGCTTGTAGGGATGTGATATAATACCATAGGTGATGCTATGATTGGTTATCCGAACGCTAAAAAAGTGCCCTTAAAAGACAGTACGGTGAGTACTGCCAACCGGGGTATGACGCTGGAACGCGATTTGAACGACACGAATGAATTCTACCTTGCAACCGACAGAGCAGTGATTCATAAGAAACCTACGCCGATTCAGGTTGTTCACGTGGATTATCCGGACCGGACTGCCGCAAAGATTACCGAAGCGTATTACCGTACGCCAAGCACCACGGACTATAATGGTGTATACAAAGGGAGAGCCATTGATTTTGAGGCAAAAGAAATCAAATCCAAGACCTCTTTCCCGTTTCAATGCATTCACGAACACCAGATAGAACATTTAAAACGTGTGATCCGTCACGGAGCCATCGCATTTGTGATTGTGCGCTTCACCAGCCGCAATGAGACATTTCTGGTTCCTGCGGACCGCTTGATCAGTGCTTATGATAAAAGAGAACGAGCCTCTGTTTCCTACACATGGTTTACGGAAAACGGGAAACGAATACCGGAAGGATACAGTCCCCGTCTGGATTATCTGCGCTGTGTAGATGAATTAATAAAGGAGGAAACCAAATGAGTTCTTCGAAACCCAAAAAAGTGAAACGAATCCGAACGAAGCTGGAAAAAAGAAAGCGTGGCAGACGAATACTGAACGGATTTATTATTTTCTGCATTGTCTGCGGACTTGGTGTCGGGGCTGCCGGGCTGACAATTATCGCGTCCATTATTTCAAGCAGTACCATTGTTTTATCGGTGGAAGATTTCAAATCTCCGGAATCAACCATTATTTACGATTCCGCCGGTAACGAAATTGCGACAATCGGTATTGAAAACCGTATCAATATCACATATGCCGATTTACCGGAATGTGTCGTCGACGCTTTTGTAGCCGTTGAAGACTCCCGGTTCTTTGAACATAACGGATTCGATATTCCGCGTTTTGCGAAATCCGCTCTGGAAAACCTGAAATCCTTGTCATTTGCCCAAGGTGGTTCCACCCTGACGATGCAGATGGTAAAGAACACGTATTTCGTTACGGATGAAGCACTGGCGGAAAAATCCATTGACCGTAAGGTACAGGAAATCTATCTTTCCCTGAAAGTAGAAAAACTGATTAACAAGGCAAAAATATTCGAACTGTATATCAACAAAATCAACTTCGGTGGTACTGCCCGCGGTATACAGGCTGCCAGCAAATATTACTTCGGTAAGGATTGCAGTGAACTGACGCTTGTGGAAGCAGCTACGATGGCCGGTGTCATCAACTTCCCGAACGTATTCAACCCGTACTATAACATCGACTATGCAACAGAACGCCGGGATGAAGTATTGTCCCTGATGAAACTGCATGGCTACATCACAGAAGAAGAAATGGAAGTAGCCAAGAAAACCAAGATTGAAGATCTGCTGGTCGGATATGAAGAAGATTTAAGTTCTACCAAGAGTGACTATTTACAGTCTTACGTAGATGAAGTATTAAACGAAATTGAAGCAACTACCGGAGAAGATCCGTATACAACGGCGATGAGAGTGTATACTGCCATGGATCCACGGGTTCAGAAAACGGCCGACAATATTTGCCGTGGCGATTCCTTTGACTTCCCGGATAAATATTTCCAGGTAGGATTTGCGGTTGTCAACAATCACAACGGGGAAATCGTCGCGCTGGGCGGAGGTCGCGGGCGTACCGGACAAAGAGTATTCAGTTTTGCGACCGATGCCCGTAAACAACCGGGTTCATCCATTAAGGTTATTCTCGACTATGCTCTGGCATTTGAATATGCCGGCATAACAACCGCACACGTGGAACTTGACGACAAAACGACGTGGGCAGGGTCTTCTTTCCAGGTGACCAACGCCAGCGGAAAATACAACGGCGAAACCAAGTTGCAGCATGCGTTGTCCGCATCCCTGAACATCCCTGCCGTCAAGTTATTGAGAAAAGTACTGAACGCAGTCGGAAACGACGATGTCATCGAATATCTGAAAGCCATCGGGTATGACGCAAACATTGCCGAAAACTTCACGGAACAATATGCCATCGGTGGTGGCGGAATGCAAGCATCCCCGTTGCAAATGGCAGCTGCTCAGGCAATGCTGTTTAATGACGGTGAATACATTGAACCGCATACCATCCGGCGTATCGAATATGTCGACGGCAGTCAGGAACCGTATGTGCCGGAATATCAGGGCGTACAGGTAATCAGTCCGGCTGCTGCCTGGTGTATTGCTTCCATGATGGAAAAGAACGTATCCAACGATATTTATTTAGGTAACGTCAAAGCCATCAAGAAAAGTTATCCTGTATACGCAAAGACAGGTACTTCCGACTGGGGTACAGACGGTGTGAAGTACGGCATTCCGGTAGCCGCCGCAAAAGACAGCTGGATGAATGCTTCCACCAGTCAGTTTACCATCGGATGCTGGGTCGGTTACGATAAACCGATCAAGGGTAAGAATACGTATATACGTACAGCTGTTCAGCAAAAGAACTACCCTGCCAAAATTGATAACCGGATTCTCAATGCACTGGAAAAGTCATTCGGAACCCCGAAAGCCATCAAAAAACCGTCAGACGTGACATCCGTATCCCACGTTCTGGGAACCTGGCCGTATATGGCTGCTCCGGAATGGTGTCCGAAGAAATACGTTACCAGCGGTTACTGCCGTAAAGGTAAAGTGTCTGTCACCAAGTGGGAAACACCGACCATTGACGAAAACTATGAGTTCACGGCGCACGTTGTCGGCAACAGCGGAACCGGGGCTAACGTAACCTGTCGCTGGACGGACATTGATCCGAACTTACCGACAGTCGTGGAATCGACAACATACAAGCTGAAGAGCGGTAAAAAAGGAAAACGTCTGTTCTCTACAACATGGATTGACGGTATCGTACAATACTATGTAGGTGTTTATGAAGGAAATACTCTGATTACAACACTTTCCACATCGGTAAACGGCGACACGCTGTATCTGGATTTAAGCAGTCTGTCCAACGGAACACATACCTTAACGTTGCGCGGATATCATGCATACACGATTGCTCCGGTACAAACGTCGGTAGTTGAACAAACCATCACGGTACACGTCAGCAACTGGGAACCGGATGTACCTCCGGTGGATCCGGGACCGGAATCCAATCCGGTATCCGATACAACAGAAACAAACGAAGTATCCGTAATTACCATTGAATAACAGACAAAGGGGATGCGAAACCAAATCGCATCCCCTTCTTTTATTTCTCTTTACATATACTCGTGAACGGACATTCTTCACATAACGGTTTCTGTGCTTTGCAATGATATCTTCCGAAAAAGATAAACAGATGATGTGCACGGTTCCACCGGTATTTCGGAAGTTTTTTCATCAGCGTTTTTTCCGTTTCCAATACAGTTGCATTCGCCTTTACCAATCCCAGTCGTTTGGTAACCCGTTCCACGTGTGTATCAACTGCCAGTGCCGGAACATCAAAACATACCGACAAAATGACGTTGGCGCTTTTTCTGCCGACGCCGTCAAGAGCGGTCAGCTGTTCACGCGTATCCGGTACGATACCGTTATACTTTTCCACCAGACCTTTTGCAAGACCAATGATATTCTTTGCCTTGTTGCGATACAAACCAAGCGTCCGGATACACTCTTCCACGTCCTTGCAATCTGCCTTTGCCAGATCAAAAGGTGTCGGATACTTTTCAAACAGTACCGGTGTCACTTTATTTACCGATACGTCGGTCGTCTGTGCGCTTAACACAACAGCGATTGTCAGTTCGTACGCATTTTTATGACACAATTCACATTGTGCATTCGGAAACATAAGTTCCAGACAATCCAGGATCTCATTCGGTTTCATCGTTTCAGAAGATCCTCCATCGTATACCCGGAAGTTACCCAGTCTTTCAGGATTGCTCCGATGTATTTGAAATTCATTTTCCGGTATATGGCAGCTTCCCGTAACGCATATAAAACCATCTCTGCGTCATATTCGTTTTCCCATTCAATTAACTGCTGTCTTTCCGAATCGCTCAGTACGCGTCCGAATTCCGTCTCAAACGTTGTTTCCAGAGACAATTGATCCGTTTTCTTCTCCTGAAAGAAAATACCTTCAATATTGAAAATCAAACGCTTCTTCGTTAATTCTATTGTCAGATATCCTTTCTGCTGGAGAGAAGATAAAATACTTTCCGTCGTCTTGCGGTCCGTGTTCATCCGTTTTGCCAGCGGATCAATCCCCAATTCCTCTTCACATTCTTTCATATAATCTATCATCAGAAGTGCCATCATCTCTTCCGTCGTAACCCAGCCATCCTGCATATGGGATAACAACCAGTTCCGACGGTCAAACCATGGTTGCATGTACTCTTTGTTCATTCCTCATCACCGTGATTATTGTAGCATGGTTCTTTTTGAAAATGACCTGAAAATTGCGGGAATTCCATGTGTATGTTACAATAAACACGATTAGAGGTTGAAAACCATGAAAAGAAAAATGTTTTTGTTTTATATTCTGCTTTTTGCAGTCATCGGCTTTACCGGTTACATGTGGTATTCCAACAGACCGAAACCGATTCCGGTTGTGGAAAAAGACAGTCATATCAGCCAGTCGTTGTCCTACAACGAAGTAAATACATTTGTTTATGAACAGGAAGATTCGGTAAACTTATTCTTCTATTCTTCCGATGATGTGGACAGCCGGTATGTGATCGACAATATTCTGACGCCGATTCTGCAATCCGCAAATGCCACTTCTTTCAGTAATCTGATTTTTGTAGATCTGGCAACATTACCGGAAGATACCGACCCCAAGTATACCAAAAACAACTGGGGATTCTATAACTGGCCGACATTCATCGTAATGAAGATTACCCAGGATAAAGGACTGGAAACGTCCGATACTCTGGAATGGGATCCGGCCAACCCGTACAACGGTGACAGTGTTACGACCTGGTTGCAGGCACACGGAGTTAAAAAAAGCGAATAATGGAAAAGTGAACTGCCAAAACAACAGTTCACTTTCTTTTTTACCTACTTTAATGCTTTGATAAATTCCTTGACAAAGTCAGCAGACCGTTTGGACGCCAATGCCACATATTGTTCAAACTGCATCTCGTTCCCTTCTTTTACTGTTATATCCGATAAAGACCGGACAACCACAAACGGTACGCCGTATTGTTTTGCGACCTGTCCGACACTGACGGCTTCCATATCCCCGCACAAAGCGCTTGGGAAATGTGTCGTAATAAAATCGACATCTTCTTTTTTGCAGATAAACCGGTCACCACTTACGATATCCCCGACAAATACCCGACTGTCCGATAACGATTCCATCGTTTTTACGGCAACGTCCACCAGCTGAGTATCCGCTTTGTAGATATGAGGGTTTCCTTCATTAAACCCAACCGGTGTATTGAATACTGTTGAAGTATCAAAGTCGTGCTTTGTCACCCGGTCGGAAATAATCACATCCAGAACGTTTTCTTCTTCCTTCAGTCCTCCTGCCGTACCGATATTCACCAGTGCCGTAATCGGATTCCGTTCCAGAAGCTGCGTGGTAATCATGGAAGCGTAGATGGTTCCGCATCCGGTTTTCGCTATAACCACATCTTTTCCTTCTATAGTACCGTAATACATCGGTAAACCGTTGTTGTCATGAATTTCCTTCACTTGCGTATGAGTCAGAATCGCTTCAATCTCCACATCCATTGCTCCTAAAATACCGATCATATTCATTTCTCCTTCTTTTTTATTACGTAAAAATATTTCTCACCGGGTTGATATCCGGCAAATCTG
>JABUSI010000043.1 GCA_021442745.1 Erysipelotrichaceae bacterium
ATGGTGGAGATGAGGGGGATCGAACCCCTGTCCAAGAAAAGTCCCATCCGGACGTCTACAGTTTAGTTTGTCATGGTTACCGTACGCTCTTAGACAAACATAAGATTACGTAAGGTTCTCTGATCGGTTGTCGGGTAAGAAAAACCAGAGGATTTCGCTTACCTTATGCTTAGTGTCTTGCACCCCATCCGATCCCTAAGCCAAAGACCGGCGGGACGGCTGCAAGCCCTATATCGGGTAATTAAGCAGCGAAACTAAATTGTCTGTTTCCAGTTATTTTTTGTCGGCCCTTAGGGAGCCACACCACTGCAATCCGAATCCTACATAATCCTGTCGAATCCAAGACATCCCCATGTGCATAAGAATATACTACGGTTTGGTTGAAGAGTCAACAATTTATGGTATGATATTTCCATGAAACGATTTCAATTGTACGTACGCGGAAGAGTTCAGGGCGTAGGCTTCCGGTACACCTGTCAGGCACGCGCCCTTACGTATCATCTCACCGGTTACTGTGAGAATTTTCCTGACGGAACCGTCTATGTGGAAATCCAGGGTAACGAAGAAGATTGTTATAACTTCATCAGAGAAACACAGAAACCGGACCGGTTCATCCGGGTCGATGACATCGAGATTCACGAATTGCCGGTCAATCCGAAGGAAACCAGGTTCAAAGTTGCGTACTAGGAGCATCTGCTCCTTTTTTATTGCTCAATCACATCCCGGATTGACATCCCGACGGCACGGATCAGATCGTCTGTTTGAATATGCATCTGCATCCCGATTTTCCCGGCACTTACATACAGATCTTCGTATAAGATACAGTCCTCCTGAATCACCGTCGGAAACGGTTTTTTCATCCCGACCGGAGAGCACCCTCCATGAACATATCCCGTTAAAGGCAGCAATTCTTTCTGCGGCAGCATTTCGATATTTTTCTCATTCACCGCTTTAGCCGCTTTCTTCAGATCCAGATGAGCTTCCACGGGAATACAGAACACGTAATGTTGTTTCGATGCCCCCGTCGTCACTAACGTTTTGTATACCTGTGCCGGATCTTCTCCAAGATATGCGGCTACTGCCGTACCGTTGATCGGACCATCATCCGGATAGGTACGTACTTCATAGGAAATATTCTGTGCATCCAGTATCCGCAGAGCGTTTGTCTTTGTAATCTTCATCCGTACCCCTCCTTTACAACGCAAGATTATACCATTTTGAAAATTATATACAACTTGGCAGAATATGTTATAATTTGAATGTATTTTAAGGAGGTACAACTTATGATTTGGGTAATTTTAGCTGTTCTTGTACTGTTAGTCATCTGGTTTGTGGCTACATACAACGGATTTGTAAGTCTGAGAAACCGGGTGGATGAAGCATTCTCTACAATGGACGTTTATCTGGTTAAGAGATATGATTTGATTCCGAACCTGGTAGAAACCGTAAAAGGTTACACCAAACACGAATCCGAAACACTGGAAAAGGTAATCAAGGCAAGAAACGCTGCGGTAAGCGCAACAACTCCTGCCGAAAAGCTGGAAAGCGAAACGGAATTAGCCGGTACGTTGAGTCGCTTGTTTGCGTTGACGGAAGCCTATCCGGAACTGAAGGCGAACACAAACTTTATGAACCTGCAGGATCAACTGAATAAGATGGAAGGCGAAATTGCGAATGCCCGGAAATACTACAACGGTGTGGTAAAAACGTTCAACACAAAGTGCGAAACCATTCCTAGTAATATCATCGCCGGAATCTGCGGATTTGTGAAACAACCGATGTTCGTTGTTCAGGACGAATCCCAGAGAGACTCTGTCAAAGTACAGTTCTAGTATGTCATCGGCTATCGCAGCAGCGGTAGCCCTTTTTTACAAGGAGGTTCAAATGAAAAACTTTCGTAAGCTGATATTTGCGGTTCTTGCCGTATTCTTACTGGCCGTTTGCGTGGAACCGGTTCATGCGGACAACGGGTTTGTGATTGATAAACACGTCGTCGAAATGAAAGTTGAAGAAGACGGCTCCGTTTACGTGAAGGAAACGATGGACGTTACCTTCTACTATCCGCATCACGGGATTTACGTCAACATCCCGACATCCTACCACATGACGTGGGACGGTACAAAAGAAACGGATTATACCTTCCCGGTTACGGATGCCGGCGTATTGTCCTCTCACAAGTACAGTGTGGAACGGTTTGATTACGGAACACAGATTAAAATCGGAAGTGCGGATTATTATGCCGACACCCATGAAACGTATGTATTCGAATATACGGTTCTGACGAAAGATCTGGGATTAGACGGTACGCAGATGTTGTTCTGGAACATCATTTCCAATAACTGGGATACCATTACGTCCGCCGTCGAATTTTCCATCACTATGCCGAAGGAATTTGATGCACAGCGCTGCTGGTTCGACGGACCAATGGGACTGACACAGCAATCTGACGGATTTTTCCATGTGGAATATCACGGCAACGTCATTACCGGTTCCTACAACGGACCGATGATGGCAGACGATGCCTTAACCATTCAGCTGATGCTGGATGACGGATATTTTACCTTCCCGGACGGTAAGACATATTTCACAATTGCGACGGTGTTCGGCGCAATCCTGACCCTGGCATGCGGTATATTGTTTGTGTTCAAAGGTCTGGATAAGAAAGTCATTGAAGTCATTAACTTTGACGCACCGGATAATCTGGACAGCTGCGAAGTCGGATACGTCATTGACGGTACCGTAGATAACGAAGACGTCCTGTCACTGATTCTATACTTTGCGAAAAACGGCTGGCTGAAAATCGAAGAATTGGACAACAACGATGAACTGCAGTTTACCAAAACCGGGGAAATTTCGGAAAACGCTCCGAAGTATCAGAAAAACTTCTACCGGAAAATCTTTAAGAATTCCGATGTCGTTACGTTAACGAGTCTGAAACTGCGGATGTACAAAGCCATTGAAGCGGTAAAAGATACCGTTACGAGAAAATACGAAAAGAAAGGCAACTGTCTGTACACATCCATCGGCTACCAGATTCTGTTATGTGCCCTGGCCGGTGTTCCGTGCCTGTTAAGCATGCTGGTATGTACCTGGATGCAATATGCATCTATGGAAATTGCCTGGATCTGGATTGGTACGGATCTGATTGTTTTCGGCATCATCGCCATGATTCTGTCTTCCCTTTGGAACCGCTGGTACACAACGAAGACATGGGTGAAAGTTCTGTGTATTATTCTGGTTGCGCTCGGATTCTGGTTTACCGGTTTATTACTGTACATTGGCGGGGTAACCATTAACCGTAATCCGTTGCTGTATATGAGCGGATGGATTTTCTCCGTCATCATGTGTTTCCTCGCCGCTGCCATGCGGAAACGGACAGCACGGGGAGATGAACTGTTAGGTCAGGTTCTCGGCTTACGGACCTTTATTCTGACTGCAGAAAAGGACCGTCTGGAAACCGTAGCGAAAGAAAATCCTTATATTTTCTATGACATTCTCCCGTATGCCTATGCACTGGGATTAACCGATATCTGGAGCGACCATTTCAAGGAACTAACCATACCGGAATGCGAATGGTACGTATCTTCCTATAACACAACACCAATGCATACGATGCAACGTCTGGATCATTCGATGAAACAGATAACCCAGACCATGACAACCCCACCACCAACCCAGTCAACCGGCGGAGGTTCCTCCATCGGCGGAGGCGGATTCTCCGGTGGAGGAGGCGGCGGATTCTCCGGCGGAGGATTCGGCGGTTCCGGCGGAGGCGGATGGTAAAATCCAGGACCCGGATCATTCATCCGGGTCTTTTTCTTTTTAACTGTACAGAATTTAAGACACCTCGTATCGTACAATAATCACACATGAAAAAGGAGGAATCACTATGTCCAAGAATATTCAGCTTACCGAACTGCATACCGGAACAGACGACAAAGAAATCCAATACTATATTGATGAAACCATCAATATGTGCGACAACGGCTTCAAATACCATTACGTCGGGTTCTGCGGTGATATCAAAAATTATTCCGGTGCGCATTCCCGTCAGATTTCTGCCGGAAGCGGCGTACCTAAGTTTTTCTTCAAAGTCATTGACAGCGGTTTACCGGATTGTTCCTACCCGAGAGCCAGCTACTCCTTCATTCCCGTAAAGCTGAAAAACCACGGATTTACTTTTGATTTTTCAAAAGCGGATGAATACTTCCGGGAAGTTGCCAGACTCAATGATTACTACTTCAAAACAAGCACAATCGTCATCGAATTCGGCGAATTCGAACATCGTCAGGACCATGTCTATGAAGCGGTAAAAGAAACCATGCTTAACGCCTTTGCGCAAAGCGAATTCATTGAAAAGGTCATCGTTCTTCTGGATTATGACCATCCGTTCTATAAGGGAAAGGTTCACAACTTCTGAAATAACGGAAAACGAACCCGGACGAGAGTTCAAGTCCGTTTTTATGCTTGTAATCTATATTTTATTTTTGTATAATAGTTAAGCATATGAAACGGAAGGAGTGTAAATCATGCTTGATATCATTTTAATGATCGTAGCAATTCTAATCATACTTCTTACTTTGTTACAAAGTGGTAAATCGGAAGGAATGAGTGGTGCTTTTACGGGCGGTAACAGTCTGAACCTCTTCACGAACGTGAAGGAACGCGGTCCGGAAAAAACCATTTCCAATATGACATTAGTTTTAGGAGTTGTATTCTTCATACTCGTTATCTTGGAAAATCTGAAGTAATCTTGTAGCAAGTCTTTTTAAAGAGGTCATGATGGACCTCTTTTCTTTTCCTGCAAGGAGGTATACGTATGAAAGAAAGCATTATCGGATTATTGCGTTCTCACGGTCAGAAACCAACAACGATTCAGCAGATCAAAGATGCTCTTCGTATTAACGATAAAGACTCTTTCACGCAGATGATGAAAACCATCAATCTGTTGGAAGAGGAAACGGTCATCGTACCGGTGAAGGAAGACAGTTTCTGTTTGCTGGAGTATTCCGAGTGTATGATCGGAACACTGCGGATCAATAAAAAAGGATTCGGGTTTGTGGACGGAGAGAACGAAAGCGTCTACATCAACGAACGGAATCTTCATTCTGCCATGGATCAGGATGAAGTATTGGTACAGGTAAAAACCACTCCCTACGGGGATAAAGAAGGAATCATCCTCCGGGTCTTATCCAACCGGTTATCCGCCATTGTCGGCAATATCCGTTTCAGAAACGGAAAGCCGGTGTTTTATCCGGACAAGGAAAACCTGAAACAACACATCCGGATTACGAATCTGAAAGACTTTACCCTGGTTGACGGACATAAGGTTGTCTTATCCATTCAAAGTTACGGTTCCACGTTAACGTGCCGGATTGACCGTATTTTAGGCCACGTCAATGACCCGGGTGTGGACATCGAAGGCATTCTGACGGAACATTCCATCCCTTTGGAATTCCCTGAGGAAGTACTGGAAGAAGCGAATAGTATCGATCCGAAAATCACACTGGAAGAATACAAAAAACGTACGGACTTAACGAAGCGTACGATTATTACCATTGACGGTGACGATGCCAAAGACCTGGACGATGCCATCAGCATTACGAAAACCGGACACAAATACCGTCTGGGTGTTCACATTGCCGATGTATCGTATTACGTACGGGAAGGACAGCCGTTAGACAAGGAAGCGTACAACCGTTCCACGTCCGTCTACGTGACGGACCGGGTCGTACCGATGTTACCGCATGCGTTATGCAACGGCATCTGTTCCTTGAATCCCAACGAACCGCGGTTAACCATTACGTGTGAAATGGACATTGAAGAAAACGGTACCGTCTCCAATTATCAGATTTATCCGTCCGTCATTCGCTCCAGAGAACGGATGACCTATCGCAACGTCAACCGGATTCTCGATGGCGACGAAACGCTCATCCGGAAATACCGGCACATTTACAGTGACCTGCAACTGATGGCCGATTGCAGCGAACGGATCCGGAAGCACCGGTTTGAAAACGGAGCCATGGATTTTGATCGTGAAGAATCCGAAATCGTTCTGAACGAAAAAGGAAAAGTCGTCGACATCAAACCGCGTGAACGGTTCTTTGCCGAACGGATGATTGAAGACTTTATGGTCTGTGCCAACGAAACGGTAGCCCGCCATATGAAATGGATGGAATATCCGTGTTTATACCGGATTCACGAACAACCGCCCGTCAAAAAGATGAGAGAGTTTGTACGGGTTGCAACCATCATGGGTTATCCATGGAAAGGAAACATTCAGGAAGTCTATCCGAAACAATTGCAGAATATGCTGGAAGATGCGAAAGATACCGAAGCATTTCCGGTCATCTCCTCATGGATGTTACGCAGCATGTCCAAGGCAAAATACGACCCGAACTGTATCGGACATTTCGGACTCGGATTGCAGGAATATCTGCATTTTACTTCTCCGATCCGAAGATACCCGGATTTAATCGTCCACCGGATGTTACGGAAATATTTCTTCGGACAATGTCTGGATCTCGATGCCATGAAAGAAGATCAGCTGAAAATGGAAGACTATGCCAGACAGACTTCCGGCCGCGAACGGGATGCGGTGGAATGCGAACGGGATGTGGATGATATGAAGAAAGCGGAATACATGGAATCCCATGTCGGACAGGTCTTTTCCGGTATCATCAGCGGAATCACCGGTTTCGGACTGTTTGTGACGTTACCGAATACCGTCGAAGGACTGGCTCACGTCAACGATATGACGGATGACTACTACAAATTCAGCAGCGAATCGTTTATGATGATTGGTGAAAGAACCGGAAGAAAATACCGGATCGGACAAACGGTGCAAGTCAAATGCATCGGAGCCAGCCGCTATACAAAATCCGTTGATTTTGTGATATTACATAAGGAGGAACGTCAGCATGACAAAACTCATCGCCGAAAACCGAAAAGCAAGGCATGAATATTTCCTGGAAGAATTCATCGAAGCCGGTATCGTCTTAACCGGAACCGAAATCAAATCCATCCGGAAAGGACACGTACAGTTCCGTGATGCCTATATAGAATTTCAAAAACAGGAAGCGTTTATCCGCGATATGCACATCGCAGCCTATGACCACGGGAATATCTTCAACCATGACGAAACGCGCGTCAGAAAGCTTCTTTTGCATAAGCATGAGATTCTGCGATTAGCCCAGAAGGTACAGGTCAAAGGATACACCGTAGTACCAACCAGAATGTATCTGAAAGACGGCCGTGCCAAGCTGGAAATTGCCCTGGCAAAAGGTAAGGAACTTCACGACAAGCGCGAAACCCTGAAAGAACGCGACGCCAAACGGGAAATCGAAAAGGCAATGAAAAATTACAGATAAAAGAGATGGGATTTCCCATCTCTGTTTTTTTATACTCTGCTGATTACCAGTTCCACATTACCGGTTACGTGAATCATACCTTCTTCTGCCGGCACGAAATAACTTTCTCCCTGCGCAAACGGCACTTCTTCTCCATCCACGGTAAAGGTACCTTCCCCTTTGACGACAATAATACTGCGGAAACTGTCTTCTGTCATAACTACATCCGCTTCCCCGTGTACTTCATACAATTCTTCCTTGAAATACTTGCACTCGGCAATCATCGTAACGGTTGCGCCGTGTTCTTCGTGCGGTTTTCCTGCCGGCTCCAAAGTATATTCAAACTTGTTCAGATTGCTGGCAAGAATACTCTTTTCAATGTGCAGCTGTCTCGGCTTGCCATCGGCACCCAGTCTTCCGTGATCGTAAATACGATACGTCGTATTGGAATTCTGCTGTACTTCAATGATCACCGCACCGGTACACAACGCATGAATGGTACCGGATGCCACAAACAGTACGTCACCTTTCTTGACAGGTACCTTGTTCAGACAATCCAGAATCTTGTTTTCTTCAATCGCTTTCCGGAATTCCTCTTTCGTCATATCCTTGTTTAATCCGTAATACAACGTGGTACCCGGATCGGCCTCCAATACGTACCATGCTTCCGTCTTTCCGTATTCCTTCTCCAGTTCCCATCC
>JABUSI010000115.1 GCA_021442745.1 Erysipelotrichaceae bacterium
GTCTCATATACGTGCATATGCCATTCCACATGCGAAAACACATGAATATAATCAAACAGATGCGTTGCTCCCTGCACAAACGACTCTTCCGTTTCGTGCGGAAACTCCATCATATCCGCCAGGATTCCGACCGACGGACGTCTGCGCATCCATACGGTATCTCCGTCATAAGAGAGAAGAACGTAACGGTCTTCTTTTTTTCTCGCTTTCTTTTCTTTTTTCACCGGAAGCTGTGTCATGGTATTTCTCTGATATCCCAGACACTCTTTCCGTAACGGACACTTCTCACAATGCGGCATACCGTTAGGAATACATACCAGAGCCCCTAATTCCATCATGGCCTGATTGAAATCCCCCGGACGGTCCCGATCCATCCATTCATTCAGAAGATCCGTAATTTCCGTTTTATGTTTTCCCGAACCGATTTCCGTATGATCATCCAGAAACCGTGCCATCACACGCAACACGTTACCATCCACGACACTTCTGTGTTCCCCGTAACAGATACTGCTGATGGCTGCAGCCGTATACGGACCGATTCCCGGAAGTTTCACCAGTTTCTCATACGTATCCGGCAGATTTCCGTTATAATCCCGTACGCAGATTTCTGCGGTCTTCCGGATATTCCGTACCCGGGAATAATATCCCAGTCCCTGCCACACCTGATACAACTGTTCTTCCGTTGCTTCGGCAATCGACGATATCGATGCGAATTCTTTCATAAACCGCTGATAATACGGCAGTAACGCTTCGATTCGTGTCTGCTGTGCCATGATTTCCGATATCCAGATCTGATACGGATTCCGGTTAAGGCGAAACGGCAGTTCCCTGTGATGCAAATCATACCATTGTAATAACGTATTGGAAAACGACTTCATAGTTCCTCTTTTCTTCCCCAAGTATACCACAAAAGAAAAAGGCATTTGCATGCCCGCTTATTCTTTGGACTCCGGATGGTATTTTTCCGCAATCCATCCTTCCATATGGGATTCCAGCGAACGGAACCCGATTACCATCGGCGGCAGATGATCCTTACGCTGATGTTTCCGGTCTTTCCGGACCGTACTTTTCCGTAACGCCTTTAACGATAACCGCAACTGTCCCGTTGTTTCGTCAATATCTACGATTTTGACCTGTACTTCTTCCCCGATTTTCACGAAATAATGAACGTCCCGCACAAAATCCTCAGAGATTTCCGAAATATGCAGTAACCCGTTGGTATGCTCATCCACGTGGATGAAAGCACCATACGGCTGAATCCCCGTCACGGTTCCGTATACAATCTGACCGACCTGATATGACATACTATCCCTCCATGAGTAAGTATTATATCACACTTCTTCTATTTTCATCGCTTTTTCTTTTCTTCTCACAAATTAGTGATATAATACACGGGTGAGGTGAGAATATGCTTGACAACATGTTTCCATTCTGGGCAGCCATAATCTCATGGGCCATGGCACAGGCACTGAAGCCGGTTATCTACTACGCCTTCCATAAGGAATGGTTACCTGGTTTAATCCTTGCCAGCGGGGGATTACCGAGTTCCCACACGGCAACTGTTGCCAGTCTGACGTTAGCCGTCGGCTTACGGGAAGGCTTCAGTTCAACCCTGTTTGCGGTCAGCCTGGCGTTCTCCCTGATTGTGGCATACGATGCCGCCAACGTCCGTTATTATGCCGGACAAAACGTACAGATTACTCAGCAGTTGATTCAGGACTTACGGGAAATGGGAAATCTTCGCCTGGACGATCCGATTTATTTCACCAAAATCAAAAACGTTCTGGGACATAAATGGAACGAAGTCATCTGCGGAATTGCGCTGGGAATCAGTGTAACGTATCTGTTATATATGTGTTTGAGATAGGAGTTGCTGTTATGGTTGATATCGAATTGGTAAAGAAGACAATCGATAAGATTCGTCCGTACATTCAATATGACGGCGGAGATATCGAATTCATTGAAGAAATAGACGGAATCGTATATGTCCGGATGTTAGGTGCCTGTGCCGGTTGCATGGCAATCGACGCAACGTTAAGCGAAGGCGTGGAAGCACTGTTAATGGATGAAGTTCCGGGTGTCGTCGGAGTCAGATTGTATACCGATCCGTTTATGGGTTGGCCACAGGAATAAGAAACCGCAAAGGGTACCGAAATGGTACCCTTGTTTTTTTATACTTTGATTTCTTTCTGTTCCAGCCGCCGGTGCGAATACTCTTTTAATAACGTATATATTACCGCAAAGGTCGGAACACCGATAACCATACCGACAATACCGAATAATCCGCCACCCACGGTAACCGCAAACAGAATCCAGATACTCGGTAATCCCAAGGAATCCCCCAGGATTGCCGGACCGATAATGTTACCGTCAACCTGTTGTAACGCAAATACGAACAAGCCGAACCATAACGCATAAATCGGATTGACCAGCAACAATAAGAAGATACAAGGAATGGCTCCGATAAACGGTCCGAAAAACGGAATCATATTCGTAACACCGACCACAAACGCAATCAGTGACGCATACGGGAAACCGAAAATCAGACATCCGATCAGACACAGGATTCCGATAATCAGGGAATCGATAGCTTTTCCTACCACGAACTTATTGAACATTTCCGCTGTAATGTTTCCGATTCTGACTACTTCATCCGCAAATTTCTTTGTAAACGTCGCATAAACCAGCATTTTAGCCTGACGATGGAACCGTTCGTAATCCAGCAGTAAATACACGGCCACAACCGTACCGATTACCAGATTGAACACCACACTGATTGCCTGGAAAGAGGCAATGATGGCATTGGATAAAATACCCGGCAACGCCTTCACAAACTCCGTAATCGTATTCCGCAGCGTATTCTGGATGGAATCCACCACGCTTAACAAAGCTGCCGGCATATTCTGGGTATTGAAATACTTCGACAATCCGCTGGCCCAGACCTGGAACTGGTTGAAATATCCTTCAGTGGAGTTTGCCAGTGTCGCAACGCTTGTAAACAATTGCGGGAACACTACCGCACAGAAGATTACAATCATCAGAATCATGAACAGAATACTGAACAATACGCTGATTCCGCGAATGGTTTTCTTTTTCCATTTCGTATGGTTCCCCAGCAGTTTTTCAACCTTGAACATCAGCGGTGCCAGAATAAACATAATCGCATATCCGAACACAAACGGCATAATCACACCGAATACTGCTGAAATACCCTGCGCGATAATTTGTGTTTTTGACAATGCCAGATACGATACCAGCACGATGATTCCGGAAATCGAAAAGACCAGAATCTGTTTTTTATTTTCCGTACTTAAATGAGGTTTCATTGTACCCCTCCCATTCTGTATACTTCTTTACCGTTCACAACGGTAACCATAACGTCCCAGTTTGAACTCATCAGCACAACGTCGGCATCTTTACCAACCGTAAGCGTTCCTTTCCGGTTTTGTACCTGTGCCATCTCTGCCGGGTTGACACAAGCCATCTGCACGATATTTTCATAACTGCAGCCGGTAAAGTTCATCATCCGTTTCGTGACGTCATTCATTCCTACGCAACTGCCGGAAATCCGTCCCGTTTCCACAACCGTAACCGTTTTGCCGACTTTCCGGCAATGCAACGCGGAAAACGTATAATCCCCGTCCGGCATACCTTTTCCAAGCATCGCATCGGTAATCAGACAGATCCGATCCGGTCCCAGCATCTCATACGTTACCCTGATAACGTCCGGGTCCACATGGAATCCGTCACAGATCAGTTCCGCCATCATGTCTTTCTGTAAAAATGCCGCCGTAACCACTCCCGGACTTCGGTGTGTATGCTGACTCATCGCATTATATAAATGCGTAAACCCTTTCGCACCCGCTTCGTAAGCCCGCTGTACGTCCTGTACCTTCGCAGCCGTATGTCCGACCATACAAGTCACGCCGTTTTCCGTAAAATAACGGATGGCTTCACACGAATCCGGCCATTCCGGCGCAATCGTCACATAATGCAGTTTTCCGCCGGCAGCCCGGATCATTTCTTCGCACTGCCGTAAATCCGGATTGCGTAAATATTCTTCAATCATCAAAGCTTTATACTTCGGAGACAAGAAAGGTCCCTCCGAATGGATTCCCAGATACTCCGCACCACCGGATACGCTCTCACACCGTCCCAAAGACTTGAGCAACCGTAACGTTTCATCATGCGAAACCACCGTCAGGGATGCCTGAAACGCCGTACAGCCGTCTTGTACGATATGCCGGGAAACCGCCGTGATATCTTCCTGCGTGCCGTTGATAAAGTCATGATTGACCGCACCGTGAATGTGTACGTCAATCATCCCCGGTATCGCAATAAGACCACTGCCGTCATGAACCGGATGCTCTTGTTTCCACTCGCAAAACCACTGATCGTTACTTTGGCCGATCCAGATAATCTTTCCGTCTTCCCACACAATCGCTCCGTCATGTATGGTAGTATGTCCGTCCGGCACTACTGTCAGATGTTCATAAGCGTTTGCATCCATACCGCACCCTTCTTTCCTAGCTTATATTATACCATACAAAAAAAGAAAACCCTTGAAGGTTTCCTTAATTTTCCCTGATATACTTCAGCAGTTCCGCTGCACCGACCTGTAAGCCGGACTTATCCCCGGACAAACCTAAATTCGTATAGATTTCCCCGACGTACACATCGGAAGCATACAGTGCATTGAACATCTTTTCAAAGATGCCGTCGCACAGGTTCTGCTGCTGCATCGGCCCGAACGGATTGGCAAAATACGTTTTTGACAATCCCTTTTCCTGGGTTGTACCAAGTGCCATCCGCTTTCCTTCCAGAAACGTACTCTTGCCTTCTTCCAGATCTTCAAAACGATGCATTCCGCGCTTGTCTTCGTAGTTATTCGCATACAACACCATATCGATGGTCTGATTGGTCGTAATCAGATCGTACGGACTGCTTGGCAGAATGACACGGGCATTACTGGATTCCGGATTCATGAAAATACTCCGTTCCATATCCCGGTATGCCGTTCCCTTATCCAGATCATCCAGGCGTACAAACGCACCCGTTTCCGTTCCCTGAGCAACCACTTTGCTGCCTTCCAGATGGAACGAACCCATATCGTCAAACACCACGTCAATCTTCGCGATTTCTTCGTTACCCAATCCCCGTAAGGCTTCGGTTGTTTCCGATTTACCGGCACCGGAATCCCCGATCATGACGATTCCCTTCTTTTTGCCGTTTTTCAGATATACGTTCACCATCGCACCATGAATCGGTAACCATCCCATTTTCATCATGCAGACGTTATGCAGCGTCAATGCCATTTTCTTCATATACCCGAAATATTCAATCCGCGGTGCATACGATACACTGCCGATCCAGATATCGTTTTCTTCATCGTGATAGAACGTCGTTTCGTCTTTTCCGTCCTCATTTCCGAACAGTGCGATGCAATCCGGTTTCTTTCGCATGCATTCCGATTCCGTTGCCAGTTCAAACAGGTTGGACAGACTCACACCGGATGACACAAAATCCTGATGGAAATAAATATGTACCAGAAGACTTCCGATTTTTGCCGGATAACAGATCCAGTGATTTTCATCAAAACGGAACGTATCCATCGGATTCTTCTGAATTTCGGTAAACATTCCCGAACGCTTGTTGCTTTTCGGATACAACAGCAACGGTGTCCGCAGCATCACGGTACGGATAAACGGAATCTTCCGTAACATTTCGTATTTACCCGTTGCCGGCCAGTTATACGTACGCAACACCAGACTTCCGTTGGAACCCGCATTCATCTGACGATATACGTTATTCTTGCGTCCCTGCAGTTTTTCTTCCAGAAGACGATATACAGACAACACCAGCGTATTCAGTTTCTGGTCGGTTTCCATAAACCGTGCCGACTGAATGGACGAACTGCTCTCGGTATGCACACACGTAAAGCGTTCCAGTTTCCGCCAGTAATCATACGCATTTTCCACAACCCACAATACGGTATCACAACCGATGGATGACAACAGGGAAGGTTTGATACTGTTATGTACAACCGTAGGTTTCAGCGCTTCTTCCATATCCAGAACCATTAAAATCTTCACCATGGAAACCAGCCCCGGTACAATGTTATCTAACGATTCACCTTTGACTACCTGCTGGTAAACGTTCGGATTGGTATCGGCAAGATGTTCCAGATACTGTGTCAGAAACATCGAAAATTCTTTGGATGCAACCAATTCCTCTGCCGTCTGATAATACGCAGCCGAGAAATTGATGACAACGGAACGGTTTTTCATATACAAAGCTTCTTTCATAAACGTCCCTCCTACACTCACCGTTTTATTTTATGACTGTTTGCGTTCTTTGTCGATAGATTTCATAGGAAATCACCGCAATCGCACTTCCCGCATTCAACGCATTGCGGAAATTCCGTGCATACGGAATATAAATGTTCCGGTCGCTGTTTTGTAAGACGGAAGATGACAATCCCCGTTTCGGACCCCCGATCGCAATCAGACAGGATTCCGTAAAATCAGCTTCATACAACCCGATGGCATCCTCCCGCATTGCGCAATAGATTGTTACACCCCGGTTTTTCAACTCGGTCAGCAATGTATTCGCATCCTCATACACAATCAACGGCAGTTTATCCAGCGCACCGGCGGAACTTTTTGCCACAATACCGGCTTCTTCCGACCAGTTTCTGGCCGGAACCAGACAACCGTCACACCCTGCCGCATACAATGTCCGAAGCGCATACCCGAAATTAAACGGATCCTCAATGCCTTCAATCAATGCCAGAAACAACGGCTTATCCGACGGTAACTCCGCAAGTGTCTGATACATCCGTTGGGATACGTCACAACATACCCCGCCATGTGTCGACCCTTCGCACATATCGTCCAGTTGCGTACGGGAAATACGCTGTACCGGTACGTTTTTATTTTTGGCAACCTGCAGGATATACCCGAAATCCTTACTCTTTTTCTTTTCATCCATATAGATGACTTCCACGGTCCGCCAGTCACTTTCCAAAGCCATCTTCACGGAAATCGTACCCTCTAACCGCATACGTTCTCCTCATTGACTTTCCGGATAAAATCATCCTTTTGTACTTCAAACGGGATTTTTACCCGTAACAGCTGCATCGGCTTATTCGCAACTTCCTGTACCATACCGTCCATCGTATACAACGTCCCTGCCACAAACGTTTCGTTATCAATCGTCGGGCTCATGACTTCCAGCCTGGTACCTGCCACAAAATGATTCCGTACCTGAATGACGGCCATTTGTGAAAGAGGATCGTACGACTGTACCGTCGCCACAAAATCCTGAATCACACCCGCACCGTTGGTACCGTACAGATGCCCGTTGGCATCCGGTAATCCCTCATAGAACCCGTTGGACGTCGGACGGTTTTCCGCCTTTTCCAGTTCCCGGATACACGCCGCATAGTCTTCTTCACTCACAAAACCTTTCGTCTCATACGTATCAATCAGACGCCGGTACGCTTTCACCACACAGGCAACGTAATATGCCGTTTTCATTCTTCCTTCAATCTTCAGACTGCTGACACCGGCATCCATCAATGCCGGAATGTACCGTGCCGCCTGCAAGTCCTTCGAACTCATCGAAAACAGACATTCCGGGTCACTCACAAGTTGATTATCCGCATCATACATCCGGTATTTCCACCGGCATGACTGCGCACAACCGCCCCGGTTCGCATCCCGTAACGTCATCCGGTTACTCAATGTACACCGTCCGGAATAATTGACGCACATGCCCCCGTGAATGAACACTTCCGTTTCAATCTCACTGTGTTTCGTAATGTCTTCAATCTGGGATAACGTCATTTCCCTGGCTAAAACCACCCGGTCCATACCCATTTTCTGCCAGAAAGCGACACTGGCGGCATTGGTATTGGTCTGCTGGGTACTGACGTGTACTTCCAGCTTCGGAGCTGCTTTTTT
>JABUSI010000158.1 GCA_021442745.1 Erysipelotrichaceae bacterium
ATGGATTGCGGTCTCTTGCCGTCCTGGTCGTTGTTATCTTCCCAGGTCTTCTTACCTTCGATCTTGGTCTTTTCTGAAATCGTCTTGTTGTCAAACTTCGCACCCTGAACTTCTTTGCCATTCAATTCATAGGTTACGCTTTCCACTTTGTAAGAAGTGATTTTTACGGTTCCTACCGTCTTTTCTTCTTTAACTACCACTACTTTTGCGGTATATACGGACTTATCCAATGTAAAACTACCGGTAGTGGTTGAAGCCTTACCGATTTCTGTAATGGTATATTCGTATGTACCTTCCTTGTTGTAAGTAATGTTACTGAACTCTATGTGTGCGCCATCGTTTGTAACCGTCTGCGGCTTGATAAATGCGACACCCTCCGGACCTTTTACCTGTTCCAGTTTGAATTCAAACACTTGTTGTCCCGTAGGCTTCAGACCGTCAACCGTCTTTTCAGCTTCCAGTTTTGTTCCTGTCGGACGGATAATCTTTCCGTGATATGGCCACATATGGCTTTCTGTATTCGGGCAGTTGTAGGTTTTACAAATCGTGCTGCCGTTCTTATCGCCGCCTAAACAATCCACTACCGCATTCGGCGCAACCAAGTGACCGTTGGAGTTCCGGACACCATTCTTCCGTTCAAAGGAAGTTGCGTTCGGGAACAACAAAACAATACCGCTGTCTGCGCCGTATTCAATATTAGCTCCTTCCGGAAGAACGTTATTCCAGTCAGAATATCCGTTCAGATTCACGTTCGGCAGATTCACTTTACCGGATTCTTCACAGATAATAACTGCATCACCGGTTTCCCCTACTACGTTGATAGTCAGTAAATGATCCATCAAACCAGGCAAAAAGTTGTAGGCATATCCGCTGTCTACATCAATCTGATAGAATCCGGCATTTTCTACAGGATAAATCTTATAATGTTCGCCTACCGGTTTATCAAAATCCACGTCAATAACATCAGGATTCTTGGAAATTGCTTCCAGTTCATCTTCGATTTGCGCAAATGCTGCATCAAAATCGATATATCTGTCATCCTTACTGGTATATCTAGGATATGCATCCCATACTTTTACGTTCATGTTATCGGCATTGATTTCTCCGACATAAACTTCCATCGGCGTCATACCGTTGTTAAATGAGAAATCAACTAAACCTTCAAAATATGTCGGTGTTGTATGAGTATACCCCGGTGTTCCCATACTCTTTGAGAAATTGGAAACGCCTCTGACAGCTGCCGGCCCGATACAGTGACCGGACGTTGCATCGCCATTCACAAACAGGTTGAAATTATTCAGAATGTAATATAACGAATAATCTCCTCCATAATCTTCCAAAGTTTTTGTGCTATACGGGTTAATTGGATCTCCTGCCGTGTTTCTTGATACAGGTTCTTCATCCTCTGTAATCACAGGTTCTTCCATTTCAGCCTTGTAGCAATCTTCCGTGTGCTGATGTTCTTCAATCGTACATACCAATGTACCGTTTTCATAACAGGAATCTTCATGTGCATGTTCCTGTTCGGTACATACCAACGGTTTTTCGGTTTCATAAGAAACCGGACCGATCGTACTGGTTGGCATGGAATTAAAGAGCAAGCATAAAGTCGTAATAAAACTAACTAACTTCTGCATACCGGTAACCCCCTCTATTGCTGTAAATCGTATCTTTACGAAAGTCTCATTTTATACAATTTCGTACAATTTCGTAATTGTAGTGTACAACAGTCAATTTTGTTTTAAAAGCATTTTAACTGACTTTTTTCAAGTTTTTTTCACATTTCTCTTTCCGGTAACTAAATATACCCCATGTGTTGATTATTGCTGTTTTTGAGACTGTTTTTGGTGCTTTTAGTTGGATATCAAACCATTTTTTGCCATTATTGAGACCTTAAATACAATACGCACATTTCCCGTTTCCTTACCGAAAACCAGTCATGTAACCCACTCAAACCAAATCGGAAAAAAGTCTCATTTATTCACATTTTTCAATATTTTCTTTTAGGTTACACCAAAAAAGCACAGGATTTTTTTATCCTGTGCTCAGTAAATCAGTTTATTTGTTCGCAAATGACTTCTTTCTTAGTTCCATCAGAGAAATCAGGCCAATGCATGCGGCAAGCATCACAAATATCCATTGTGCGGAACTTGTAACATCTGCAGTATCTACATTCGGATCGTAATCATTTGTGACAGTAACTTCCGGAACAATCTCCATCGTTACTTCCGGTGACGGATTGTCAATGGTTACCGTTAGTTTTCCGTTTGACTTCACAATCTTACCATCTGAAGTTACTTCGGCAACATAGTATGTCTTTGGCGTACCCATATCTCCCAGGGCAACCGTTAATTCGATTGTCTCTCTGGACTTTCCGTTCATCACAATCGGAACAATTGACGTATATGGTTGCTTCATAGCTTCATCTTCAAACAACTGCACATAGAAAATCTTGTTGGTTTTCTTTTCCTTATGGCTTTCCATGTAAATCTTGGTAATCTTCAGGGAACCTTCGTAATAATGCTGAACGAAACGATAGTTTTCAATTACGAATCCGTTAATTTCCGTGTCGTAATCTTCCAATTCTTTTTCACCAACCGTGTATTTGATTTCCTTACCGTCTTTGTACTTCGGAAGATCTTTCCAGGTATATGTCCATACATCCAGGGTATATGTGAATCCCGGAACTTCCTTTGTACCTGTAAAGTTATCCTTTGTCAGATGTACGGTATCTATTAAGGAACCGTCAGCATACAGATAAACCTCAATTTCTTCCGGTCTTATATGTTCGATATCGTTTTCATCGTCCCATAATTTTGTAACCGTAATGTCACGCAATTCCGGTTCATGAGTATTGATAATTTCGGTACCGTTATATGTGGTTTCATAGTATTCAACCTTTACTTCATCAAACGTATACTTGATTTCCTGACCGTTTTCATGTGTCGGCAGATTTTCAAATGACCATTTCCATTCATGATCTTTGTCCGTAGTCGTTGTCATACATGGTCTCGTTTCACCGTTCTTATACAGATTAACCGTAATGGACTCCGGTCTCTTACCGTCCTGGTTGTCGTTATCGTTCCATGACTTGAAACCTTCCAGACGGGTAAACGTCGGTGTATTCACCAGATTCATACCCTTTGCTTCTGCCTGATAACCCGGTACGTCAGCTTCCTTCACCGTGTATTCAATCTCTTTACCGTCTTCATACTTCGGAAGACCGGTAAACGTCCATTTCCAATCCGGTCCGTAGACTTTCTGGGAAGTGTACTCTGTTCCGTTTTTCAACAAGGTTACCGTAATATATTGCGGTCTGTTACCGAATTCATCACCGTTGTCATTCCATGTCTTTTTGCCGGAAACACTAATCTTTTTATGATTGTTTTCCACTACCATGCTACCGCCGTTTTTCACAAATACTTTCGGTGTTGTTCCTTCTTTCGGATTGAATACGAACGGAATCGGTGTTTCATCCAGTTCAAAGTTATCCGGTGCTGCCGTTTCTACCAACAGATAGGTGTCGGCATCTTTCAATGTTAATACGACATGATCGATCGTTGCCCAGCCGTTTTCATTTGTGGTAAATTCCAGTGCACAGTAATATTTCTTATCCTTGTAGGTAATGGAGTCTTTCTTATTTACCGCGTTTTCCTTTGATGTGTACAGCTTAAATGATGCACCCTTCAACGGTTCGCCGGTATCTTTGTTTGTTTTGAACAAGGTAAAGCTGCCGTGATCGCCATATGCAGAAGCATCGGAAACGGTAATATCAACCTTTTGTTCATCAACAACCGTAATGGTTTCATAACCTTCCAGTTCAATCTTGTTATCTACCTGAACGCCTTTACCGGAATCGATTACTTTTTCTTCATAAACAATCTTAATATAGGTTTCATCCGGAACATCAAACACGATAACTTTTCCGCCGTCTTTGATAGTGTAGCAGTTCTTCAATTCGGTTTGTTCACCGTTCTTGATTGCGTATACGTGAATGGTTTCCGGTTTCAGTGACAAGTTGTCACTCAATACGGTATCTACCAGATGTAACGTGTTATTGCTTGTTGTATATGCCGTTTCGGATTCATTGAACCGAACCGTATATACAAGAATATCACCGTCTTTTAATTTAGAATCTTTTGAAAGAATACCGGTAGGATAAGCCGTTGTGTAAACATCAAAGTCTTCTGCACCATTGGTAATAATCTTTGCTTCGTTATCGAACAACACATAAGATGTTCTGGATGCCATAACATCTTCGTATTCACTGTCTTTGATACGCAATTTATAGGTAGCCTTATAGATACGATCTGTACGCAATACGTTATTCAGTTTTGTCTTGTTCTTGTTTTGCATCAAACTGAAATCCACACTGATCCTGCCGTTTTCCACAACAATGCTGTTACCGTCAACTGCAGTATACGTATCTTCCAGTTTCTTTCCGTCTTTTGACCATCTTTCAATTTTGAAAGAGCCTGCAACATATTCGAGCCGTTTATCAAACGTATCTTCAAAGGATGCGCTTCCATATGCGCCTTCCCCTTGAACGTTCTTGATTTCGGTATCCAGACCGGCATTGAACGTAACTTCATACTGCATTTCATGCGTATCCAGATCCATCTTCAGCAAGCCTTTGTCAATTTTTGTTACGCTTTCTTCCTTATACAAATAAGATGCATTCTTGGAAGATTCTTTACCGTATTCACCATACTTGATGTAAATCAGGTTCTGAATGATTTCTCCCGCTTCCAGATAGTGTTCCAGTTCAACCTTAGTCTTATCAAGAACGGCTCTTGGCACGGAATAACGGATTACAACTTCCGTTGCTTCCGCAAACGGCCATACGGAACTCTTCAACGCATTACCGAAATAAATATAGAACTCGGTATTCGTTGAAAGATAAATATGGAAATCCTTGAATTCTTCTCCGTTTACAAGAATTGTAAAATCTTCTTCCTTTAATCCTTGATGGAACAGTGCACTCTGAGAATATGTGCGTAAGTAATCCACAAAGTACACAACACCTTTTTCATTCATTCCGGCAGGAACGTGTGCCGTAATTTCATATGTCAGATAACCCGGCTTTTCGGTTCCGTTGTCCAGCATTGTTTTGGAAATGCTGACTCCGGTTCCGGATCCGGCAACCTTGACATTTCCGGTTACTTTCCATTCCTTACCGTTTTCCCAGAGTACCTTAGCGGTATTGGAATAAGTAATATCACTGATTCCCGGCTTTTCCGTCATTTCCGTATACAAGTAGATATGACCTTCCACAACGTCAGCAGGGACGGCAATGTTACTTAAATCTCCAACCCAGGCTTCCGCACTTGTTTCATCTTTGAAAGTCCATACCACTTTGATCGGATCTTTCCATTCATACGGATTTGCCAATGTCTGTCTGTCATCCAGTACATCGATAACGGTTACTTTTGAACTGTCAATTCCGCGTAAGTTCAGTTTAATATCCCATAAGATATAGTCCTTACCATCAACCTTTTGTACCTTACCGCTCTTTTGCAGAAATTCCTGTGTTGTGGTGAATTTGGAACTGTCTTTTACTGTGTCTACGTTATTACCGCCGGCTTCTGCCGTATTTGTAAACGTACGGTTCAGTTTCTGATTCGAATACAACAACTCATCCTGTACTTTTGCATCATAGGTAATGACAACCGTTTCTCCGTCTTCCATAGTGCCCAGATCAACAGTAAAGATATTGTTATTTACCGTTGCTGATGCAGGTTGTCCGTTCACCATCAGGCTCTCTTCTACAAGACGCATATATTTATCCAAAGTATCTTTTACCTTTACGTTTTCCACTTTACCTGTGGCTGTAACTTTAATCATATACTTTGCCGTATGTGTGTTCTTGTCAAAGGATTCATCAATGTACGTTTTTACGATATTCAGCACGGATTTGGATTCCACTTCCACATCAACAATTACACCTGCGCCGATATCGATTTTGCGGTCTTCGGTCGATTCGGTTCTGGTGAATCGACCTTCCATTTCGCATGTCAGTTCACTTTCCAGTGAAAGATCCGGCCAAGGGACCATATTGCCATCTTTGTCTTCCTTCTGTTCAAACTTGATGGTCATGACACCTGTTCCCTTATCTACATGCAAATGAGCAACAATGTCTTCGCTGCCTTTAAACGCAATGGCACGGTCAACATCCGTATTGAATTCCATACCTTTCGGCAAGGTATACGTAACGGTATCAGCCCATTGTGCACCGTTTGCGGTTTCTTCAAAGTAAAACTCAAACTTGTACACGTCGTTCGTGTTTACCTTTGCCGAACCATCCAACGGAATCAGGTTTCCCTTGCTGTCATACAGTTTGAAAGAACCGACGCAGTCACTCAAATCCGTAACAACATAATAGTTTCTTTCAATCTCATCTGACGTTACGATTTCTTCCGAAGCCTCAGCTGTCATTTCAGAAAGTTCTTCCGGAACTTCTTCGACGATACTTTCGTTAGTAATTTCTTCCGAAATCACAGGTTCCTCTTCATGGATTTCTTCCATGGCTTCCTGAAGAATCTCTTCCGTTACTTCTTCGTAAGTATCCTCCTGAACTTCATCTGTTACATCTTCAGTTACCTCGTTCGTTTTTTCTTCTGAAAGTTGTTCGGTTACTTTCTCAACAATCGTTTCCTGTGCATAACACGAAGAGCTGTGTGTATGTTCGTTAACCTCACATACAAGATTGCCTTCTTCATTACACGAATCGGTATGAACGTGCTCTGCCTGGTTACAGATCAGAATCCGTTCATCCGGACTTACTTTGACCGGTATACGGTCAGAAGGAACCGTATTGACCAGTAAACACAGAGTAGTCAAAAAACTAATCAGTCTCTGCATAATCTTTACCCCCATTCGATACATTTACCCTAATAAAAAGGGCAGACTTCTTTCGTCTACCCTATATTACGCTTTGCCCTATCTCACCTGTAGTCTCATAAATATACACGAAATATCTTTGTTTTTGCTTTTGTGATACTTCTTTTTTCTTTTTGAGACATTCATTTCACTTTAGTTTGATTTTGACCGCAAAGTCTTCTTTTTTGCACTGATCAGCAGCACTAAGCAGAACCAAGCGCTTGTTAACACAACATACCAGACGATGGAAGTTGATGAATCTGCGGTATTGGTTACGTCATAATCATTTGTAATTACTGTTTCCGGTACAATTTCCACAGTAGCCGTAGGTGACGGATTATCAATCGTTACCGTCAGCTTACCATTGGACTTCACAATGGTTCCGTCTTCTGTTACTTCCGCAACATAATATGTCTTTGGAGCACCATCTTCACCCAACGCAACCGTCAGTTCGATTGTTTCTCTGGATTTTCCGTTCATCAGAATCGGAATGATGGTTGTATACGGCTTTTTCGTTTCTCTGTCTTCGAACAATCTTACATAGAAGATTTTGTTTGTCTTCTTTTCTTTATGGCTTTCCTGATAGATTTTGGTAATCTTCAGTGAGCCTTCATAGTAATGCTGTACGAAACGATAGTTTTCAATCACAAATCCGTCAATGATCGTATCGTAATCTTCTACTTCTTTTTCACCAACGGTATACTTGATTTCCTTACCATCCTTGTACTTTGGCAGGTCCTTCCAGGTATATGTCCATACATCAAGGGTGTAATTGAATCCCGGAACTTCCTGTGTACCGGCAAAGTTTTCTTTTGTCAGATGTACAGTATCAATTAAGCTTCCGTTAGCGTACAGGTATACTTCGATTTCTTCCGGACGAAGATGATCATAATCATTTTCATCGTCCCACAGTTTCGTAACCGTTATGTCAGTTAATTCTGCTTTGTGTGTATTGGTAACGTTCAGATGGGCATCATCATACGTTGTGTCGTAATCGTTAACCTTGTCTTCTGCAACGGTGTACTTGATTTCCTTACCGTCTGCATACTTGTCAAGATCGTTGAATTCCCATGT
>JABUSI010000349.1 GCA_021442745.1 Erysipelotrichaceae bacterium
CTGATGATTGTAAATAGTATAAACAGAAAAGGTTAAATAAAAGTTAAAACAACAGTAAGCGTTTACATGAAAAAACATGCAAAATTCTGATTTTTTATACAAAAAACCCGTTGAATAGTAAGCATGTGTAAAGTATAGTTAGTAGTATATTTTTATGGAGGAACAAGAGATGAATTTTTTGGAAGAAAGAATTGCAAAGGATGGAATTATCGGTCCGGGAAACGTATTGAAAGTCGACAGTTTCCTGAACCATCAGATGGATGTGGATTTGTTTCAGAAGATGTCGAAGGAATGGATGAAGCGGTTTGAAGGCAAGAATATCACGAAGATTCTGACCATCGAAGCATCCGGAATCGGTATTGCAAGCGTAGTTGCTTTGGATTTCCATGTCCCGGTCGTATATGCGAAGAAACACAAGACCATCAACCTGATTGGTGATGTGTATTGTACGGAAGTGTATTCCTATACGCACCAGAGACAGAATCATGTAGTCGTCGAGAAGCGGTTTCTTTCTTCCGAAGATCATATATTGATTATTGACGACTTTCTGGCCAACGGATGTGCTTTGCGAGGCTTGCTTGATCTGGCAAACCAGGCAGGCGCAACGGTAGAAGGTATCGGTATTGTGGTGGAAAAGGGATTCCAGGACGGTGGAAAAGAAATCCGTGAAATGGGATACCAGCTGGAATCACTGGCAATTGTCGAATCGATGGATGCCGAAACCGGAAGCATTACGTTCAGAGAATAAATATAACCGTTTCCTTGTACGGAAACGGTTTTTTTCATGTATAATCAGTAGAGGGAATTGCAGGTGGGAAAACATGAAAAAAGAAACGTCGCTTCGATGGGGAATACTCAGTGATTACCGGGCTCAGATCATGGGATTTGCGATCCTTTGGATTATAGTATTTCACGGGTATGACGTGGGATTACGGACAAATATCCGGATCGTGGATTATATGGCGTCAAGAGGAAGCATCGGGGTGGAACTGTTTCTGATTGTTTCCGGAATCGGAATGTATTATTCCTTGTCGAAAGGATATCATCTGAAGACGTTTTACAAAAAAAGAATACAACGGGTTGTTTTGCCGTATCTGAGTATCTCTCTTCTGTTCTGGGTAGCGAAAGATCTTGTACGGAAATTTGATGTTGTTCATTTTCTTCTGGATTACAGTCTGATTACGTTCTGGACGGAACGGTGCCGGAATATCTGGTTCGTGGCATTGATCATTCCGTTGTATTTTGTGACTCCGTGGATTTATGAAAGACTGAAACCGGAAAACAAGAACCGGATAAGGAACCTTGTTGTATTTACGGTTTGTTTCTTTGCGGTGGAAAAGGCATTGCACATATATTTTCCGGGTTTGTTGTCAAACATTGAAATTGCGTACCGACGGATTCTGATATACGTATTGGCAATCTATTTTGCACCTTGGGTGAAGCAGGATAAGAAAGTCACGGTTGGAGAACTGCTGGTATTGATTGCAGCGTTTGGCGGTGCTTTCGGATTGCGGGTATTTAATCTTGTCAAAAGCCGTTGGACGGGAATGCTGGCATCTGCTCCATTGACTGTATTGTTTGCGTATGGGTCAAAACTTGTTTCCGGATGCAAGCCGTTGAACCGGTTTGCGGTATGGTGCGGAAACAATTCGCTGGAACTGTATATGCTGCACGTAATGATTCGCAGAGTGCAGATTTCCGTTGGAGACAGTACTTCGTTTGTTCATTACGGTCTGGTTGTACTGGCATCCTTTGCGCTGGCTTATGTGATTTCGTTGTATCGCAAAAAGAAGGAATCCAAATAATTACCATTCCTGTTTACTATACCGGAGACGGTAATAATGGACGGTAATTGCGGAAGAAATGACAGGAAATATATCAGGGAATAAAAAATCCGTTACGGTTCTGTAACGGATTATTTGTGTTGCAGTTGTTTCCAATGCCGGAAGGCATCGGAAATGCGTGTTTTTTCGTTTTTGTCCCATTGGGAAGGGAACAGGCGGGATATAATCAGACTGACGATGATTCCGACACCGGTATCGATGACTCTGGCAATGGTATAGCCGACGTAATTTTCCCATGGCTGGGTATACATGACGACAAAGTATACGACGGTACCCGGCTGGATGGCATTGTTGGCTCCGAATAACAGATTCAGGTAAATTACGAAGAACAGCCCGGTTACCATATAGATTTCCGGAGGAATTCCAAACGGGTCGGTATAACATAAATAGTAGAACGGTATGACCATCATGCCGCCGATTAACGTACCGACAAAACGGTTGAATCCGCTGTGAAATCCGTCTTTGTACCGGGCACCCATACCGTATACGGCACCGATGCACGCGAAACAAGGATTTCTGCCGTCCAGCAGATAATGATATACCAGTGCGACAATCAGGCAGGATATCAGCGTTTTGATAATTCGCATACCGATTTTCGGTAATTTAAACTTCTTCTCTTCCATAGGAATATCCTCTTTCGTAAGTTTGTATTTATTGTATAAAAGGTACGGAGCATTTTTCAATCGTTTCCGTGTAAAAGAATGGCAGAAATGAAAATTATTCTTTATTATGAATTAGTACTGTCAAACAAATGCCAAATACGGTAAAATAATACATGCATTCCCATGAAGAAATATAGAAGGACGGCTTTATGAAAACAACGACGTTGTGTTATATCATAAACAATGAGCAGGTACTGATGTTATACCGGAACAAGAAGAAGCAGGATGCCAATGAAGGGAAAATGATTGGCGTCGGCGGGAAGCTGGAAGAAAACGAAACCATAGAAGAATGCATGTTACGGGAAGTGGAAGAAGAAACGGGTCTGGTTTGTACGCAATATGAACTGTTGGGAGACGTTTTTTTCCGATTGCCGGCATGGGAAGATGAATTGACGTATATTTATCGCTGTACGGGGTATACCGGAAAGTTGAAACCGTGTACGGAAGGAGAGTTACGCTGGGTGAATCTGTCGGATGTGATGGATTGTCCGTTATGGCCGGGAGACCGGTTGTTTCTGCCACAGGTATTGGCAGGAGAGCCGGTGCATCTGGTGCTGGAATATGACGAAAAGGATCAGTTGATCACGAAATAAAGGGGAACGTATGAAGAAAGGCATTCGCTTACAAAGTGTCAATCGATGGCTTATAGCGGCTACGTGTATTGCGTATGCCTGTTTGATGGTGCTTACAACCGATATCTTCAAATCCTATCAGTCGTTGCAGGAATCGTTAAACGACTATATTGCCTGTCAGCAATCTGTCAGTGAATTGCAGAAGGGTTCCGATTACCTGACGGAAAGGGTACGTCAACTGGCTAACGGATTTGATGCCGAACAGATTTCCCTGTATATGGAAGAAGCGTTTCATACAAAGACCAGGGAAAAGGCACTGGAAGAAGTCAAAGGTATGAAACTGGGGGCAAACCTCGTGAATGAAATGGAACATGCGTTGCAGCAGTCCTATCAGCTGATGGATACCGAATACCGGTCGATGGCATTGGTTTGTCTGGCGGAAAATATCGATATGAGTCAGTACGAAGAGGATCTGATGAATTATCTGATGCCGGAAGATTTTTCCTTAAGCGATGATGAAAAAGAACAGCTGGCTCTGGAACTGGTATACAGTGAGGACTATATCAATCAGAAAACGCTGATCCAACAGCATCTGGATAATCTGAACAACCTTCTGATTACGGAATCGTTTGAATATGTGGATAACAGTAACCGGACATTGTCTTCGACTCTGGAAAGACAGCAGTTTATGCTGATTGTAATTTTCCTGATTAATATTCTGGTATTTCTGATGATTCTGTTTCTGGTATTGCGACCGTTGCAGAACCACCAGAAGAGCTTGCAGAAGAACTCCAAAATGCGTCTGGGTTCCGTTATCGAGTTCAAGGACATTGCGAAATCCTATAACGATTTTCTGGATACCACTTCGACCAACGAATTGAATCTGAAACACATTGCCAATCATGACCAGCTGACGGGTGTATATAACCGGACGGCGTTTGATGCGATTGTATCTTCTTTTTCCGAAATGGATTTACAAATGGCACTGATTATCGTGGATATCGACGATTTCAAACATATCAATGACCAGTTCGGACATGCGGAAGGTGACGTAGCTCTTCAGCAGGTTGCCAAACTGCTGCAACTTTCCATCCGGTATGACGATACTTTGATTCGGTTTGGCGGAGATGAATTTGTGATTATCATGAGGAATCTGGATATCCGGCGTTCTTCTATCATTGCCCGTAAGATGGAAGCGATTAACGAACAATTGAGTCAGACCCATGAACTTTTGAACCTGTCGGTCAGCTCCGGTGCGGCATTCTCTGCAAACGGATACAGTCAGGAATTGTTCGATCTGGCGGATAAGATGCTGTACAAGGCAAAGAAGCAGGGAAAACGATGCTGTGTCATCAGCGATAAAGTATTGTAAAAGATCAGAATTATCTGGTCTTTTTTGATGATAAGCATACATTGTGATACAATGACAGTGGATTTTTTGGGGAAAGGATTTACTATATGAAACTTATCTTTATCCGCCACGGGGAACCGGATTATTCGATTGACTCCCTGACAGAAAAAGGATGGCGGGAAGCAGAATATTTAGCACAGCGGATTTCAAAACTGGACGTAACGGAGTATTTCGTTTCGCCGTTAGGAAGAGCACAGGATACGTCGAAAGCAACCATGAAGGCTGTGAACCGTACTGCCATTACCAAAGACTGGTTACGGGAATTCAACGTTAAGGTGGACAAGGAATATCCGACAAACTCTACGGTACCCTGGGACTGGATGCCGGGTATCTGGACGAAATATGAGGAATTTTTCGATAAGGACCACTGGATGGAACAGAAGACTTTTCAGGAAAACAAGGTCGGTGACTTGTATCAGACAGTAACGGCAAAACTGGATGAACTGCTGGAAGAATACGGATATCGTCGTAACGGTTATGTATACGACGCCGTACAACCGAATCATGATACGTTGGTATTCTTCTGCCATTTCGGACTGGAATGCGTTTTGTTGTCACATCTGATGAACGTGTCACCATTGACTTTATGGCACGGTACCTGTTCCGCCCCGACCGGAGTTACGATTCTGGCAACGGAAGAACGGGTTAAAGGTACGGCATATTTCAGAATGCTGACGTATGCGGACGTTTCTCATTTGTACGCCAACGGAGAAGAACCTTCTTTTGCGGCACGGTTCTGTGAAACGTACGACGATGTAAATGACAGACATTAGGAGGAAATCGTATGAGAAAAAATTTTGGGGTGAAGCCGTGGACTGTCCCGCAGCCGGTGTTTATTCTGGCTACCTATGATGAAAACGGCAATCCTGACGTGATGAATGCCGCGTGGGGCGGTATTGCGTCGGATGATTTACTGATGATTTGTGTCGGAGGGGATCATAAGACGACAAAGAATCTGTTTGCGAATAAAGCGCTGACAGTCAGTATGGCAGATACGGATTACGTGAAGGAATGTGATTTTGCCGGTGTAGTATCCGGATTAAAGGATCCGAAGAAATTTGAAAAAACCGGTTTTACAGCGATTCCTTCGGAATTTGTGAAAGCACCATTGATTGCTCAGTTACCGTTTGCGGTGGAATGTACGGTACAATCGTATGATGAAGAAACGTGTATGATGATCTGCAAGATTGTGAACGTATCGATAGATGAGTCGATATTGACAGAAGATGGAAAACACATTGATTTTGATAAATGGACACCGATTGTGTTTGATTGTGTCAATCATACGTACCGGGCATTGGGGAAAGAAGTCGGAAGAGCATTCTACGACGGTCTGGCACTGAGGTAATCGTATGAAAAAAGTATTGGCAGCCGTATTGTGTGCCGTTCTTCTGGCCGGCTGCGGTAAGAAAATCGAAGGTACGTATGTGTGCAATGCCATCCGGATCGGAGAAGAAACGTATGAAAGCGGAACGGGAAGATGGTATACGGCATTCGGTGAAGAAGATTACAGTACGATAGAAATCGGAAAAGAAGAAATCACCATTACTCTGGGGGAAGAATCCTTTACGGGAACGTATACGGTAAAAGACGATAAAATAACCGTTACGATTTCGGAAGATGAAAGGCCGTTTAAACTGTATTGTGACGGGAAAACCGTTGAGTTTGATCTCGGTACGATGACCTTGGTTTACAAGAAGGCGGAATGATATGAAGCTACCGGAACAATTTGAAAAACGTATGCGGGAACTTCTGCGAGAGGAATACGATGCTTTTGTCGCATCTTACGACAAACCGATTCGTTCTTCCATCCGTCTGAACCGAAATAAGAACGTATCTTTACCGAATGAGTGGAATTGCACGCCGGTACCATGGTGCGATACCGGATTTTATACCAATCCGGACAGTCGTCCGGGAAAGCATCCGTACCACGATGCCGGTGCATTTTATATGCAGGAAGCCAGCGCAATGTTACCGGCAACCTTACCGGTTGACGTCAAGGGAAAACGGGTTCTGGATCTGTGTGCCGCACCGGGCGGTAAAAGCAGCCAGATTGCTGACCGTATGGAAAATACGGGGCTACTGATTGCCAACGAAATCAACGTTACCCGGGCACACGTATTGAGCAGCAATATGGAACGGATGGGATATCCGAATGTAATTGTGACCAACGAAACGCCACAGCGACTGGCAGATAAACTGGAAGGATTCTTTGACGTGATACTGGTGGACGCACCGTGTTCCGGAGAAGGGATGTTCCGGAAGGAACCGCAGGCGATGGAACAATGGGAAGACGCGTATCCGGAAGTATGTGCGAAACGCCAGAAAGAGATTCTGGTCTGTGCAAACCGGATGCTGAAGGAAGGCGGACAACTGGTATATTCCACCTGTACGTTTTCCAAAGAAGAAAACGAAGATATTGTGGAATGGCTGATTTGCGAGATGGGGTATGTTCCCAATACCATCTGTCGTACGGATGGTATCCGGAAAGGGATCAGTGAACAAAGAAGGGTACAGGAAGCCTGTTGCCGGATTTTTCCGCACGTGACTGACGGAGAAGGGCATTTTGCGGCAAGTCTTGTCAAGACGACACCGTCAGAACCTTGCCGGGCAAAAACGGCACAACCGGCAAACAATGTCGCTGTCAATGCGTTTTTGAATTTTGAAAAGGAGAACCTGAACACCACGTATCAGGGAACCTTTGTGGTAAAAGAGAACGAATTGTACGGATTATCGGATGCTGTTTTGCTGGATAAACTGCACATTCTTCGTTACGGCATTCATTTCGGTACCGTTGAGAAACACGGATTTACACCGTCTCATGCCTATTCGCACGTTCTGAAAGAAGAAGATGCACAACGGGTATGGAATCTGAAAAGTACATCCGATGATACGGAATGGTATCTGAAAGGAAATACGCTGAATACGGACTTACCGAACGGATGGTGTCTGGTATGTACGGACCACATTCCGTTGGGATGGGGAAAAGTCGTAAACGGTACGATAAAAAATCATTATCCGAAAGGATTGCGTCATAAGTAAAAAGATTGCCGGATGGCAATCTTTTCTATTGATAGAACGTTTTTAATTTGTCAATGTATGCCTGTTTGTCTTCTTCCGGCATAAAGGAACATTCAATGGAATTGATGTTCATGGTAATCAGGTCGTTGTAGGTAAATCCGGCTTCCTCCAGTGCCTTGTCGTATTCATAGTCCAGATTGATGCCGGCAATGCTCATGTTGTCGGTATTCAGGGTTACTTTGACACCGGCATCCAACAGCTTTTTAGCCGGGTGGGATGCATAGGTATCTTCGGTACGGCATTGAATGTTACTGGTCAGACAGACTTCA
>JABUSI010000238.1 GCA_021442745.1 Erysipelotrichaceae bacterium
GCCAGTGAATTCACTGGCTTTTGTGTAAAAAGGAGGACATATGAAAACAACTACGACGGCAGAGGAAATCCGCAAGGCGTATGAAAACCGGACTGTAAGAGAAGACGATCCGTATCGGTTACGGCTTCATCTGATGCCTCCGGTCGGCTGGATGAACGATCCCAACGGGTTGTGTCAGAAAGACGGTACGTATCATATCTTTTATCAGTTCAGTCCGCAGAGCGTATGGGGCGGCAATAAGGCGTGGGGACACTATACCACAACGGATTTTCTTCATTATACCGATTGCGGGATTGCGTTATATCCGGATACGGACTTGGACAGGGATGGTGTGTATTCCGGCAGTGCCGTCACAAAGGATGATGTGATGCATATTTTTTATACCGGAAACGTGATGGAAGAAGGCAATCACGATTATGTGCATACCGGAAGAGGGCATAATGTGATGCATGTGACAAGCAGGGACGGTTTTTCTTTTTCTGCCAGACAATGTGTCTTTACCAATGCGGATTATCCCAAAGAGTGTACGTGTCATGTACGGGATCCGAAAGTGGAGAAAATCGGTGACAGGTACTACATGGTATTGGGAGCCCGGACAAAGGATGACAAGGGAAGGATTCTGTTGTATGAAAGCACGGATCTGGAAACGTTTGTGTACTGCGGAGATTTCCATACGGAATATACGTTTGGGTATATGTGGGAATGTCCGGGGCTTGTTAACCTGGAGGGAAATCTGTTTCTGATGCTTTCTCCGCAGGGAATCCCCGCTGAAACGTATCGGTATCAGAATGTGCACAATAACGGGTATTTCACGTTAAAGGGGACGATACCGACGGCACAATGTGTAAAAGAGTTTACCGAACTGGATATCGGATTTGACTTCTATGCTCCGCAGACGTTTGTCGATGAGAAAGGGCGTACGATTCTGATTGGATGGATGGGATTGGGGGATACGGATTACACCAATCCGACTACAGAATACGGATGGCAGCATGCCCTGACCTTGCCCAGACAACTGAAGGCGGTTAACGGGAAACTGACGCAGACGGTCATTGAGGAACTGACAGAGTTGCGTACCTCGGAACGGTATTGTCCGGCAAATGAAATCTGTCAGCCCGCTGATAATGTATTTGAACTGGAAATTCCGGTTACGAAAGAATCCTTTTCGTTACAACTGCGAAGTGATGTAACAATTACGCAAGATCACGGTGTGTTTGCCTTGTCCATGGGGAAATCCGGCTACGGGCGTACCGTAAGGCAGGCTCAAATGGAAACTTTACGAAATCTTCGTGTGTTCAGCGACACGTCTTCACTGGAAATCTTTCTGAATGACGGAGAGGTGGCATGTACAACGCGCATATACGATCCGGATACCACGATTGTATGCAGCGAAGGGTATACCATCTATACGTATGATGCGATTCACTTGAAAAAAATGTAGCAGGAAGCCGATTTTACTTGAAAAAAATGTGTTTAATAAGTAAATTAACTTGAAAAAAATGTGATGAACATGGGTTTTTTACTTGAAAAAAATGTGTTATAATGCGATGTAACAGATAAAAAAGTTTGATTATATCGGGTTTTTTTTGAATGTTACAGGAGGTGACGACTTGTGGAGCGACTGTTAATGGATAAATTGATTCAATGGAAAGAGAAGGAACATCGTAAGCCCCTGGTATTGTATGGGGCAAGACAAGTCGGAAAAACATGGCTGATGATGGAGTTCGGAAGGACACAATATCAGTCAGTAGCATATACTTCGTTCTTTAATAACGAACGGATGAAAAGAGTGTTTGATGCAGATTACGATACAGACCGGATTCTGATGAATATTTCTGCGGAATCCGGCGTTCGTGTCATACCGGAAGAAACGCTGATTATTCTGGATGAAATTCAGGAGGCACCGAAGGCACTGGAAGCGTTGAAGTATTTTTGTGAGCAAGCCGGCGAATATCACGTGATTGCGGCGGGTTCCATGCCGGGACTTTCGATTCATGAAGGTGTATCTTATCCGGTGGGTAAGGTAGAGGAACTTACGTTGTATCCGATGAGCTTTGAAGAGTATCTTCTGGCCTTGGATCAAAGAGAATTGTATACTCTTCTGAAAGAAAAAAAGTATGAATGGATGACGGATCTGAAAGAAAAGTATCTGGAACAATTAAAAAACTACTTCTATGTCGGAGGTATGCCGGAAGCCGTTAAGTGTTTTGCACAACGGAGAGACTACAATGAAGTTCGTACGATTCAGGAAACGCTGTTACGACAGTACAGGAGGGATTTCGGCAAGCACGCAAAAGAAGAAATGAGAACACGTATTGTACAGGTATGGAATTCCATACCGGTGCAGCTTGCGAAAGAAAACAAGAAATTCTTTTTCGGTGATATCAAAAAAGGTGCCCGTATGAAGGATTTTGAACTGGCAATACAGTGGCTGGAAGATTACGGGGTTGTATATAAAGTGCCGCGTGTTCATAAACCGGCAGTACCGTTAAAGGGGTATGAAGATTTTTCGGCATTTAAACTGTATCTTCTGGACGTGGGCCTGGTATCGGCTTTGTCCGGTATGACAACAAGAATGTTGCTGGAAGAGGATGCAACGTTTGTGGAATTTAAAGGAGCTTTGACGGAGAACTATGTTTTGCAGCAACTGAAGGCGAATACTTCCTTCGGGATTGCTTATTACTCCGTGGATTCCAATTATGAACTGGATTTCCTTCTGCAGATGCCGGAATATGGAATTGTTCCGGTGGAAGTGAAGGCGAATGAAAACCTTCGCGCAAAAAGTTTTAAAACGTTTTGTGAAAAGAATAAGCCGGAACTGGCAATCCGTACGTCCCGGTCGGATTACCGTAAGGAGTCCTGGATGGTAAACATTCCGCTGTATGCCATCGGTACAATCGATCAATAAAAACACAGGAGGTATTAACCTCCTGTGTTTGCGTACTAATGATGTTTCTTTCCTTTGATAAGAGTGGTGCAGACGAAGAATGCGGATAACAGTGTTCCGGAAATCAGTAATCCGGCAAGGATATCCGTAATCCAGTGAACACCGGACAGGGTTCTGGCGATGACGGTTATTGCGGATAAGCCGTAGCAGGCAAGACAGACAAGCGGGAAGACGGGACTGTCTTTTAAATATGTACGGAGGACTGTCGGGGCACTGCAGTATACCACAATGGCCAGCATGGTGTGGGATGACGGGAAGGATGCTTCCGGCATCAGTTCGCCTTCCATAAGAAGCGGGCGGAAGTTCAGAGGAACTTTTTCGAAGAATACGTACAGGACAATGGTGCATACGTATAAGAGTCCGAGGGCAATGATGTTCTGATCCATTTTCTTTAAACTTTTATGATGAATCAGCTGGGCAAGGCCGATGATGCCGAATCCTGCACACAGGATCAGACATAAGTAACCGGACAGTTTGGAAATGACGTACCACAGGTTGCTGAAACCAATCAGATCCCGTACCCATCCGTTCAGATGTGACAATCCGACGGACGTATCACAAGGGCCGATCGGTGCTCTGTCAATCAGTAATACAACAACAGAAAACAATACGGTAATCCCTGTCATCAGGATCAGTGCCGATTGTTTTTTCTTCAGTTCATTTTTCCATTTCAAACTCATAGCATCTCTCTTTTCTATTCGCAAATCAATGTAAATTATTCTATCATAAATCGGTAAAATAAGGGGAAAAAGAATACGCTTTCGTAAAATCGGCAGGGAAAGTTCAGTTTCTCTTAAGATGAAATAAAGTAACATAAATGGAAGCGTTTTCACGACGCTGTGCTGTAGAGAATTATGTATATACATTGTATAATACAGTCGAAACCCCGACCATTTTTACCAACTCAGATTTCAGGAGGAAAAACATGGCACTGTATGATGCGTTTTCTGCAGTTTTACCGGAAGGTGCTGCGGAAGCGAAGTATGACGTGGATTTCGACGGAACGGCAAAAGAGTATCTGGAACAAGCGGATTCTTCTTTGATTACCGAACTGTTGAATGCACTCGAAGAGGCGGAAGTTTCCGTCAGCGTTTGTACGAATTTCCGTATGAACATTACCGATAACGTAACGAATCAGATCATTCGTTACCGGGATGCGTACAAGATCCCGCAACCGGCATTGGTTTGCCCGTATATTCTGTACTGGACACAGGACGGAAAAGGGAAAGCCGTTATTGTTTCGGATTGTGAGGATGGCGGTTATCTGTACGCGAAGGGCTTGTATTATTGCTTTACGGAACCGAACGGGTTCTTTGACAAAGCAAGAAATGATGTTCTGGCACTGACGATTTTCGGTGAAGAAACGCAAGCCTTGGTTTCTCATATCCAGAATATTCAGAAGGGTAAGTATAGTGTGGGGGCTGTACAACGCCAGTTTGATCGCAAGTACGTAAAGGATATGGAAAACCTGAAAACTCTGTGTGTGGATACGGCAAATCGTCTGATCGAACACGTGAAGACAGTCGTGTGCAACATGGAAGACCGCGGGCCGGCTATTTATGATACGGTAGCGAAGTGCTTCTTGTTGAAGAAGACGATGTACGTACAGTTTATGATGACGAAGAATCTTCTGGACGGAAGATTCGGCGGAGACATCAGAAAACAACGGCAGGCGGCAAAACAATATACGGATGAGATTCCGCTGATGTCCTATTCGGATATGTGGCGGTATCAGACTCCTGCGGAAGTATAGAAAAACAGACCTGAGAAATCGGGTCTTTTTTTCGTTTTGCGACAAAAAACGCAGATTCCTCATACAAAAAAGAAGCTCCTGTGATCAGTTCACAGGGGCTTCTGTCTGTATGGTTTCGATAAATTCCGGCATGTATCTGCCATTGGTCAGTTCCTGAATGACGGTATCAATCGGGGACTGGCACAAGTAGGTGAACGTAACCAGTTCGCCATAGTCTTTGTCTTCGATTTCCACCAGGTCTTTCAGCGCGAATTCCATTTTTCCGATGTAATCGTAGCTGAAGGATACCATATAACGGTGACGGGGCTGAATTTCGGTTAATACGCTGTTGTGAATGGCTTCGTTGGTGACTTTTCCGTATGCCCGGATTAATCCGCCGGCACCTAATTTAATACCGCCGAAATAGCGGACGACAACGGCATGAACGTCTTCCAGGTTATTCTTGCGTAAGGCTTCCAGAATCGGCATACCGGCGGTACCGGAAGGCTCTCCGTCATCGTTGGAACGCTGGATGGTATTTCCTACCACTAAGCCGTAACAGTGATGCGTTGCGTCGGGGTGTTCCTTCTTGATTGCCTGCAGCTGTTCTTTCGCTTCGTCGGCGGAAAAACAACGCATCAGGTAGCAGATAAACTCCGAACGTTCGATTGTGACGGAATGTATTAAATTTTCTTTAATTCTCATAGAATCACCGACAACATTATACAACCGGGAAAGGTTTGTGGTAAACTAACAAAGTGAGAGGTGTTTACTATGACAAAAAGAAAAAAGAGAGGACCGGGTAAGGTAGCGAAGTTTTTCGGTAGTATCCTATCCAAGATTTCCTGGCTGGCATTGCTCGGACTCGGCTATTATTTCTATACAATTTTCCTGACGTTCCCGATGTTTCCGGCGGAATGGGTACAATGGTTGATTTACGGATTGATCGGTGCGGCGGTTTTGCAGGGATTTTTTGCGTGGATGCCGTTTATTCCGAACTGGACGAAGATTTTTACGAATCTGATCAATGTGGCATTGTGTGTGGCACTGGCGTTCGGTTCCTGGAAACTGCCGAATATCCGGGCAAGCATTGAAAAATCGTTTGCGGAAATTCCGACCGAAGGGGAAGCGGAAATCAATTTCTATATTCTGAAAGACGAATATAAAGTACAGCCGGAAGTGCCGGTAACGGAAGAAAACAACGGCGAAGAACAGACGGTAACGCAGGCTGCGGCACCGAAACTGAGTTTTACGGCGGATGCACCGGAAAACACGGAAGAACCGGAGGAAGGTTCAGAAACATCAAGTGACGGCCCGGTACAGTCCGAGAAGCCGTTTACGGATTTTGCGACGTCAACGTTTATTACCCAGAAGACCGTGGATCTGGAAAACCAGGAGTATGCGTTACTGGTTGCCGAACGGGAATTGTTCGGGAATATCAGTACGTATGGTGTGGATTCCATCTGGGATGCCGTGGACCGTCTGTACGACGGTACCGGTGATGTCATGGTATTGAACAGCAGTTATCTGCCGATGATTGAAGACGTAACCGGGTATGAAGATTTCTCTTCCAGAGTGGAAATCGTGTATACGGTGTATAAGAAGATTCAACTGGGTGTTGACCCGAAGGAAGTACAGATTACACAGGAACCGTTTACCATCTTTATTGCCGGGGTTGACCAGTTCGGTAAGGTCAAATCGACAACGGGAAGAACGGACGTCAATATGCTGGTAACGGTCAATCCGCAAAGCAAGCAGATTTCCTTCGTAACCGTTCCGCGTGATGCGTACGTAAAGAATATGGGTTACTACGGAATGAATGATAAACTGACACACTGCGGTATTTACGGTATCAAGGCGACGGTACAGTCCATTGAGGAACTGTTTAACGTGGACGTTAACTATTACTTTGTGGTCAATTTCAGTTCCGTGATCAAACTTGTCGATATGATCGGCGGTATTGACGTCAACAATCCGTATGAATTCAAATCGACCCGTCTGAAAACGTGGCAGGGTACGTTCAAGAAGGGGAATATCCATCTGAACGGTAAGAAAGCTTTGGTTTATGTCAGAGAACGTTACAATCTGAAAAACGGTGACTTTGACCGGGCAAAACACCAGACGCTGGTAATCAAAGCGATTCTGGATAAGATGACCACACCGGCAGTAGTGACTCAGATTGACTCCATCATTGACGGTATGAACGGTTCGTTCAAGACGAATCTGAAAGCGGAACATATCTATGCCCTGGCACAGATGCAGCTGGATGATATGGCGGTATGGAACATGGTAAACTATTCCCTGAGCGGTACGACCGGTATGGATTATTGTGCGGCAATGGGTTCCAAGAACAAGTACAGCGTTGTGTATCTGAAGGATGCACAGATTAAGTTTGTGAAGAATGTCATGAAGGCTGTTCGTAACGGCGAAGTGGTTGAACAGGAAAAATTACCGTCATGATGAAAAAGCCGATTAAACTGATTATGACCGATCTGGACGGGACGTTATTAACGGATGATAAAAAAGTAACGGAACGGACCAGGGAAGCCATCCGTAAGGTCAAAAAACAAGGCGTCTTATTCGGGATTGCGACCGGAAGAGCAATTGAGCCGGTACAGATTCTCAGCAAACAATGGCAGATTGACGATCTGATTGACGTATACATCGGATACAACGGATCGCAGTATTATGACGTGAAAGAAGACTATTATGAGTCTACCGATTTATTACCGGGAAGCTGTATGGAAGAAATCATGGATCATCTGCGGAAGAATAATGCCGATTGCGAGTTCATGATTTATCTCAGCAAAGACTTCCTGGTATATACCTCAGGAGTGACTCCGGAAGTGGAACGGGTTGCCAGAAACAATTTCTTTGAAATCCGCGTCTGCGATATGAAGGAATTTGTCAGAGGTAAAGAATATGAAAAACTGCTGGCTACCTGTCATAAGGACTATATGCCGGCACTGATGAAAATTGCCGATACGTTACCGAAAAACGGGTATCGGGTATGTACGTCAACGCCGAATTTAATGGAATTCATGGATCCGGTTGTGTCAAAGACATACGGAATTGAAAAAGTATGCCGGCACAGAGGATTTGAA
>JABUSI010000270.1 GCA_021442745.1 Erysipelotrichaceae bacterium
AAATACGTAAAGCGGTTTATGTGCGATGATCTGTTACCGGTAAAGGTACTGGAAATCCGCACCCCGACGGAAATCGAAATGATGCCGGAAGTATGTGAAGTGGCCTTCGGTGTCATTGAAAAAGCCTTTTCGTATGAAGTCATTACCCCGGGCGTCACAACGACCGAAGACATCGAAAACTTCATGAAACAGGAAGTGAAAAACCTGGGACTGGATTACTGGTTCAGTCCGACCATCGATTTCCAGCGTTTGGGCGATGATTTCATTCATTACGAAGGTGTTGTCGAAAAAGGTGATTTACTGCACTGTGATTTCGGTATCAAATATATGAATATGTGTACCGATACCCAGAGACTGGCGTATCTTCTGAAAGATGACGAAACGGAATTGCCACAGCGGATCCGTATCGGTTTTGCGCATACCAACGATTTCCAGGACATCGTCTGTTCGAAAATGACAGCCGGCAAGACCGGTAATGACGTTTTTACCGAAAGCATCGAAGCAGCCAAAGGAAAACCGTATCATGCGGTATTGTATTCCCACCCGACCAACATCTACGGTCACGGTCCGGGACCGATCATCGGCTTATGGAACAACCAGAACCCGATTCCGGTACGCGGTGACATCGTTGTCGACAACAATACCGTATACGCCCTGGAACTGCAGACAAAAACAACACACACGGATGGCATCACCTATACCTACCATGCCGAAGAAACCGTACTGGTAACCGAACAGGGTGTCACGTATCTGTATCCGAACCGTGACAAGGTATATCTTGTAAAATAACACAAGGGGACTTTCTAAAGTCCCTTTTTTTTACTATACTTACGGTAGTCAGTGAGGAAATCAGTATGCCGGATTTAATTGCACATCATTTGTTCGGACACGAGGTATTGAACCTTATGCCCGCTTCCGTCCGCAGCGACGCCGTACACAACGTAGCGGACTTCGATCTGGGTTGTAACGGGCCCGATCCGTTCTTTTATTACCATACGTTGCCGTGGCAATCGGGAAAACATACCTCTGAAGTTTACAGCTACGGAAGCCTGATGCACAACAGAAACATCAGCTATCTGATGGAACGGGCTTTGGAATACGTAAAGAAATACCCGGTATCCCGCAGTTATCTGTACGGATTCTTCTGTCATTATTTCCTGGACCGCAACACCCATCCGTTTGTGTACTACCGGGCCGGATTTCACGATGACCACAATAAAAAACACTACCACAAGCGTTATGAGGTCGGTCTGGACCAGTATCTTCTGCCCATCAAGCAGAATACCGATTTCAAGCACTTCCATCCGACGCACATTCTGCGTATCGGGTATATGAATTTACCGGTATCCACCGCCGTCATCCGGAATCTTCTCAAAGAAGTATACAACGTCAGAATGCCGGAAGACTTCTGGCGGCAAAGCATCGAAGATTTCCGCAATACGATTCTTCTTTTGTATGCGAAGACGCCGATGAAGCGGAAAATCGTACAAGGAGTGGAAACGGTACTGGGATTGTCTCCGTTGGCTTCTTCCGCCATGTATCCGTGTCCGCCGGAAGACTATGATTTTTTAAACGAAGCGCATGCGCCATGGAAAAAGCCATGCAAGCCGGAAACAACCCGTACCGAATCGTTTCTCGAACTTTATGAAAACGGCATAAACGAAGCCCGCCGGTTCTTTGAAACCCTGGAACAATGGCTGAACGGAAACGCCACCATCCGGCAGCTTCTGGATATGATCGGAAACCGCAGTTTTGATACCGACGAAGTCGATCTGCCGATGCTAAAATGCGACAGCATTTTCGATCACAATTAAGAAAAGAATAAGCAGTTCGTACACGTTTACGGACTGTTTTTGTGTTAATATCTTGTTTATACTGATATGGTACTCTTGAACAAACTCTGAAAGGAGATTTGGATTATGAAGAAAAAACTGCAGGCCTTTATGATGGGGCGTTACGGAAACGACCAACTGAACCAATTTTTATCCTATTTCGCACTGGCACTGGTCATTGCGAATGTCTTTTTGCGTAATTTCTACGTAAACATTGCGTTCTGGGCAATCTGGGGATACATGATTTTCCGGATGATGTCCAGAAACATCTACAAGCGGTATAACGAAAACGTCTGGTTTATGAACAAAACCCAGCCGCTACGCAAACGTTTCAACCTGTTTGTGAAGAAACTCAAAGACAAAAACAACAGATATTTCCGCTGCCCGAACTGCAAACAGACGGTACGGGTTCCGAAAGGAAGAGGAAAGATTACCATTCACTGTCCGAAATGCGGTACGTCTTTTGACAAGAAGAGTTAATTATGTTCGGATACGTCGTCATCAACAAGCAGGAACTGAAATTCCGCGAATACGATGAATATCGCAGTTTTTACTGCGGATTGTGTTCCGTGCTGTCCGAAACAGACGGCATCAAAGGACAGGTTGCGTTAAACTATGACATGACCTTCTTACACATCCTGTTAACCGGATTGTACGAACCGGAAAACACGATTACCGAAAAACACTGTATCCTGCATCCGTTTGCGAAACAGACAAAACTGACAAACGACTATACGCAATACTGTGCGGATATGACCATCGTGTTATCGTACTTCAAATGCGCGGACGACTGGAACGACGAGCAGAAAATCACCCGATGGGCCTATAAGAGCCTGATGGAGAAACGATTGGAAGAGATTAAGAAGAAATATCCCGCCAAAATTTCCGCTATCCGCAAGGCTCTGGATACGTGTACAAAGTTAGAAGCCGAGAACGAAACCAACATCGACTATCTTGCCAACTGTACCGGTGAACTGATGGCAGAAGTGTTCGCGTATAAAAATGACGAATGGGAAAAAACCTTACGGCATATGGGGTTTTACCTCGGCAAGTTCATTTATCTGATTGATGCGTACGAAGATCTGTTTGAAGATGAAAAGAAAGAACGCTTTAACGTTCTGTTACCGAGATACCGCATGAAGAAAGAAACCTTTGACGATATGGTACAATCGTTACTGGAACAGATGCTGGCGGAATGCTGCGACGCGTTTGAACGATTACCGGTTTTACAGTATCAGCAGCTGATACGGAACATTCTGTACTCCGGTGTATGGACTCGTTACGAAATGATTCGAAAGAAAAGAAATGAGGGATAATTCATGGATCCTTATAAAGTATTAGGTGTTTCTCCGGATGCAAGCGAAGAAGAAATCAAAAAGGCATACCGGACCTTAAGTAAGAAATACCATCCGGATTTGAACATCAACAATCCCGACAAAGACCTGTATACCGAAAAGTTCAAGCAGGTACAGAATGCATACGAAACCATCATGGATATGAAAAAACATGGAGGAAGTTATCAGTATCAGCAGCAATACCAGCAGAACCCGTACGGAAACCAGCAGTATCAATACCGTACCTATGCCGATTTTTCGGATTTTTTCCGTGATTTCGCAAACGGTTCGTTCACCGGCCAGCAATACCGGTCGGATGGCAACATGTATTACAGTGCCGTCCGGAATTACATTCAGCAGGGCCAATACCAGGAAGCCTGGAATATTCTGACCCAGATCAGTGACCGGCAATCACAATGGTTTTACTATGCGGCAATCTGCCATCTGGGTATGGGCAACAATGCCACCGCTCAGGAATATGCCAATACGGCGTATTCGATGGAACCGAACAATCCGGCATACCGGCAGCTGGTACAGCAGATCCAAAGCGGCCGGACACGTTATCGTACGTACAGTGCCAATTACCAGAACCCTATGTCATCGTATGCCAGCTGTTGTTACCGGGTGATGCTCATTAACTGTATCCTGAACTGCTGCTGCAGCGGCGGCAGATTCTTCTGTTGTCTGTAGGAGGCCCGGTATGTTTCAGATATTAGTTGCGGAAGACAATACCAATACCAGAAAACTGCTGGTCTCTCTTTTAAAACGAAACGGATACGAAACCATCGAAGCGGTTGACGGCATCGATGCCCTGGAGAAACTGGACAACCACCACGCGGATTTGATTGTGTTAGACGTCATGATGCCGCGGATGGACGGCTATACCTTTACGGAAGAGTTGCGTGCCAGCGGAAGTACCGTACCGATTCTGATGCTGACGGCAAGACAGCTGGTTGACGACCGGAGAAAAGGCTTTTTATCCGGTACGGACGATTATTTAACCAAACCGTTTGACAACGAAGAACTGCTGTTACGCATCAAAGCACTGTTGCGCAGAGCCCATGCCGCCAACGAAAAAAGAATCACCGTCGGTAATCTGGTACTGGACTATGACAGCTGCAGTTTAACCTACAAGGGACAAAGCGAATCCTTACCGCAGAAAGAGTTCTATTTACTATACAAACTGGCATCAACTCCCCAGACCATCTTTACCCGCTTGCAGCTGATGGATGAAATCTGGGGCATGGATTCCGAATCCACCGATTCCACCATCAACGTACACATCAACCGTTTGCGCAAGCGGTTGGAAAACATCCCGGAAATCGAACTGATTACCGTCAGAGGACTGGGTTACAAGGCGGTACTGCATGAATAAGAAACAACGCCCCTTAAACAACATGGCTGTCCTTTTTGCGCTGATGATATTTGTGTTTCTGACCCTGGCGATGATTTCCACCGGTGCCATTCTGTTCAGTCTGATTTCCTGGGAAATCGTAAAACCGGAATCGGTCCGGTTATGGATGATTCTTCTGATTTTTGCGATTCTGTCCGTTCTTGCCGGTACCATCATTGCGGCTTGTTTCTCCGACCTTCCTTTAAAACCGTTACGGGTTCTGAACGAAAGTCTGTACCAGTTAGCCAAGGGAAACTTTGACGTCCGTCTGAATTTCCGGTTTCCGAAGGAAATGAGGGAATTGTCAGACTCGTTCAACCGGACGGCTGCGGAACTGGGCAACACGGAAATTCTCCGTTCCGATTTCGTCAACCACTTCTCCCATGAGTTCAAAACACCGATCATTTCCATCAAGGGATTTGCGGAATTATTGAAAGACAACAGTCTGTCCGATGAAGAACGGCAGGAATATCTAAACATCATTCTGGAAGAATCGGCCCGGTTAACCGAATTATCCACCAACGTATTGGATCTGACAAAACTGGAAAACCAGCAGATTGTCACTCACAAGCATACCTTTGACGTTACCGAACAGATCCGTCGTGTCATCGTTCTTCTGCAAAACAAATGGGAAAAGAAAAACATCCGTTTCGATATCGAAATGGATGAAGTTTCCATCGTTGCCAACGAAGATATGATCCAGCAGGTATGGATTAATCTGTTTGACAACGCGATTAAGTTCAGTCCGGAGAATTCTGTCATTCACATCCTTCTCATTGATAATAAAAACACCATAACCCTGTCGGTACAGGACCATGGTGTCGGTATGAATGAGGAACAGCTCAGACACATTTATTCCAAGTTCTGGCAGGCCGATCAGTCGCACAACGGAACCGGCAACGGGTTAGGGTTATGCGTCGTCAAAAAGATTATCGAACTGCACAACGGTTCCATCCTGGCCGAAAGCGTTCTGCACGAAGGATCCACCTTCACCGTCAGTTTACCGAAAGAATAATTACCTGCACGCATCCGTAAATGCCTGAAACAACGCTTTGGCGTACGGTTCGTCCCGCATCTGTTCGGGATGCCACTTGACGCCGACCACAAACGTTTTATTTTCCAGTTCTATACTTTCTACTAAACCATCTTCTGAAAAGGAAGATGGTTTTGCGTATCCGGTTACGTTTTCTGCCGGACAGATCATCGTATGGAAACTGTTGACCATAAGGGTTGTACCACCCGCAAACTCATGCAGTTTCGTCCCCTCGACAATTGTTACCGGATGCCGGTAGTTAATATCGTATACACTGTGCGCTTTCGTTTCATCCTCGATGATATTCGTTCCCAAGGCACGAAGAATGTTGTTGAAGCCCGCACAGATTCCCAATACCGGCTTATCCTGCGCAATCGCACGCTTCACAATCTCGATTTCGTATTGACAGGATACGTTTCCTCCCTGCACCACAAAACCGTCGCACAAGTCCATCTGCGCGTACAGATCCGTCAATTCTTCTTCACTCAGCACCGTCGGATCCCATACATCGTTATCATTGAACGACAAGGTATCCTGTGTCGGCAGCAGCATAATCGCATTGGCACCGCTTCGATGCAGCATCAGACGGATTTCATCCACGATATCAATGTGATGCCAGTAATCCTGTTCGGTCGGTTGTTGCACCTTCCCGATAATCCCAATCATAGGTTTTCTCATACAAACCTCCGTTTTATCGTATTTCTCTCATGTCATCCAGACGGATAAGCAATTGTTCAAACGTTTTCAGCATCGTCGCATCCGTTACCTTATCCCCGGATATATAATACGTTACCGAAGGATGTTCTTCCTCTTTTTGTTCCGGCAGCCGTCTTTTCAATTGCCGCACGGTACCCTCGTTGCCGTCCACAATCGCAACATGCGGCGGAAGCAGATTCCGTAACGTATCCTTGAAATAATTGAAATGCGTACAGCCCAGTACCACGGAACCGTATTCCGAAAAGTCGTATACGGATATCTGCTTCCGGATGTATTCCGTGACTTCTTCTCCGGTAAACTGCCGGTTTTCCGCAAACCGCACCAGCATCGGCATCGGTAACAGCGTTGCCAGTTCCATCCCGTCAATGCGCTGTAACAGATTATGTAATTTATCTCCCTGTAAGGTATACGGTGTTGCCATCACCAGACACTTTCCCTCATGTTCTTCCAGTGCCTTCTTGACAGCCGGTTCCATACTGACAATCGGAATATCGTATTTCCGGCGCAGAATTTCCACTGCCGCACTGGTAGCCGTATTGCACGCTACCACGATGGCTTCACAACCTTGTTTAATCAGAAACGAAATGCTGTCATCCGTATACCGGATGATTTCTTCTTTTGTCTTCTCTCCGTACGGAACATGTGCCTGATCGGCAAAAAAGAGATACTGCTGATCCGGCATTAACTGCAATGCCTCATGCAAAACGGACAATCCCCCGAACCCGGAGTCAAAAAATCCGATTTTCATGATATCCCTCCTATCCCTTCATTTCCTTATCAATCCACGTCATTAACAGATTGACGATTTTCTGTTGTTGTTCTTCCGTTAATTCCACATCTTTTTGTACGTGATACCACTTGTTCAGACACCCTCGGCAGCAGCACGCACAGGCATGCTGGGCAACGAATACCGGATGCCCCTTCATCGGTGTCTGCTTCCCGTCGTTGGGAATTTCCGCCGGCGCTAACCGTTGCCGGACAAAATCCTCGCAATGGTTCCGGATGGTATCCCTTCCCTTGCTCAGGAAATATTCCTTTTCCTGTTTACGCAGATGAAAGGAACCGCGGAATTCTGATTTCTGAAGCCGCTGCAGTGCTTCTTCTACGGTAGCCATATTACCGGATAAAGTTCGTATGTACCGGCTCTAACGGTTCCGGCAACGTTACACCGGCCTTCTTTCCCGCTTCCATCAACCGCAGCTGATACGCTAAGTTGCGTGCCAGAGTCCGGACAATCCGGATACCTTCCAGATCCTGCATGGCTTCTTCCTTCGTATTACCGTGAATGGAATTCCAGTAACAGGAACTGATGATTGGCATCTGGTTGATGGTGAAATATTTATTCAACTGGTCAAAGGATGCACTCGCTCCGCCTCTGCGGCAGGAAACCACGCAGCATCCCGGTTTATACCGTAAATCCTTGGAACCGGAATAAAACAGACGGTCCATAAA